>NZ_JBITCS010000004.1:209432-337541 GCF_044453445.1 Streptomyces sp. NPDC051684
CACGCCGTCGGCGGGGGGGGCCCCCACGCGCGGTCGTTGGGGTTGGTGTTTGGGAGCGGGGGGGGGGGGGGGGCCCCCACCCACACGACAAGCCCTAGACCGGGGCGTCGAGAAGGGGCGTCCGCCCTCCCGCCACGCGGCCGGAGGGCGGACGCCCCTTTTTCGCGCGCCTACGGACCGCCGGAGCCCGCGCAAAGGTGAGCAACTTCTTGCAACTGTCTGGCCGGAAGTGCATGGTATCGATCATCGTCGCGCTGAATCGGCCGACGTTCGCGAACAGGGAGGGTACGACGGTGAGTCCGAGCAGGACGGTGTGCGACTGCATCGATCCGCTGGCGGGGGTACGTGCCACCGGCGATCCCGAACACGACGTATTCCTCACGGGAACCGTCTTCATGGACCTGGTCTTCACCGGGCTCGACGGCGCCCCGCGCATCGGCACCGAGAACTGGGCCCGCGGCATGGGATCCAGCCCCGGCGGCATCGCCAACATGGCCACCGCGCTCGCCCGCCTGGGCCTGCGCACCACGCTGGCGGCCACCTTCGGCACCGATCTGTACGGCGACTACTGCTGGGAGTCGCTCGCCGACGTCGAGCGTGTCGACCTCACCCACTCGCAGCGCCTGCCCGGCTGGCACTCGCCGCTCACGGTCTCCATGGCGTACGACGGCGAGCGCACCATGGTGACGCACGAGCACCCGGCGCCGCCGCTGGAGCACACCGTGCCGCGCGCCCGCGCCGGCGTGGCCTCGCTCGAACCCGACCGCGAGGACGCCTGGCTGCGGCAGGCCCATGAGCAGGGCGCCCGGATCTTCGCCGACGTCGGCTGGGACGAGTCGGGCCGCTGGGACACCGCGACGCTGACCGGACTCCCGTACGCCCACGCCTTCCTGCCCAACGCCACGGAGGCGCTGCACTACACACGCACCGACACCCCGCAGGACGCGGTGGCCAGGCTCGCCGACCTGGTGCCGATCGCCGTGGTCACCAAGGGTCCCGAGGGCGCCGTCGCTGTCGACTCGCTCACCGGTGAGCACGCCGACGTCCCGGGCCTGCGCGTGGAGGCGCTCGATCCGACCGGCGCGGGCGACGTGTTCATGGCCGGGTTCGTGACCGGCACCCTCGCGGGGTGGCCGCTCGCCGACCGTCTTGCCTTCGCCAACCTCACGGCCGCCCTGTCCGTGCAGCACTTCGGCGGTTCGCTGTCCGCGCCAGGTTGGGTGGAAGTGGCCGCCTGGTGGGGCGAGTTGACGGTCCGGGACAAGGCCGGTGACGCAGCCGCCTCCGATCTGGCACACCGCTACGGCTTCCTGCACGACCTCGTCCCGGCCCGCCTGCACGAGGTGGCACGCCGCCGGGCCACCCCGACCCTCGGCTTCCGCGCCGCGTAGGAGACACCACCATGAGCTCAAGATTCACGCGGAGGTCGGTGCTCGCGGGCGCGCTCGCCGTCGGCGCCGCGAGCTGCACCCCGGGCACCGACGGCTCGGGCGCCGCGACCGGCGACACCGCGCCGGGCGGCGGCAACGGCGTGCCCGACCCGGCGAAGGCCGGGAACATCACGCTCCATGTGTGGGACCAGGAGGTGCGTGGCGGCACCGACGCCGAGATCGAACAGCTCAACAAGGAGTTCCAGGAGAAGTACCCGAACGTCACGATCAAGCGGGTCTCGCGGAGCTTCGACGACCTCAAGACGACGCTCAAACTGGCCCTGTCCGGCAACAATCCGCCCGATGTCGTCCAGGCCAACCAGGGCTACCCGGACATGGTGGCGTTCGTCGAGGCGGGCCTGCTGACACCGCTCGACAACTACGCGGGCATCTACGAGTGGAACACCCGCTACCCGGCCACACTCCTCAATCTCAACCGGGTCACCATCGCCGAGCCGGGCGCGTCCCGCCGCTTCGGCACCGGCCGCCTCTACGGGATCTCGCAGACCGGCGAGTTCGTGGGCCTCTACTACAACAAGAAGGTCCTGAAGAAGGCCGGGCTGCAACCCCCGCGCACCTGGGCGGAGTTCACCGACGGCCTCGACGCGCTCAAGAAGGCCGGGGAGCTCCCGATCCAGTTCGGCAATCTCGACAAGTGGCCCGCGATCCACACCTTCGGCCTGCTCCAGGACCAGCAGGGCGCCGAGCAGGCGCGCGCCACCGTCCTCGGCCGCGGCGACGGCTTCGCCGACTCCCGTACGACGCAGGCGGCCACCACGCTGACCGACTGGCTGGACCGCGGCTACCTCCCCAAGGACGCCAACGGGCTCGGCTACGACGACGCGAACAAGAAGTTCATGGCCGGGCAGGGCGCGTACACCATCACCGGCACATGGATGCTGGCGGACCTGAAGAAGCGGCTCGGCGACGATCTCGGCGTCATACCTCCGCCGCCGCCCACGAAGAGCGGCAAGCCGGTCACCACCGGCGGCCAGGGCCTCGCCTGGTCGGTCACCTCGCGTTCCGCGCACCCCGAGGTGGCGGCCGCATACCTGGACTTCATCACCAGCGAGCACGCGGCAGACGTGATGACGCGCAACGGCGTCCTGCCGGCGGTCCCCGGAAAGGCGGCGGACGCCCTCGACCCGAAGTCGCCCGACGGACAGATGGTCGCCGGCTGGCGGCAGTTGACGTCGGCGGACGGCCTGGTCCCGTACCTGGACTACGCGACGCCCACGTTCTACGACACCAGTTCCGCGGCCCTGCAGGACCTCATCGCGGGCAAGAGCTCACCGCGGGACTTCGCCCGCAAGCTCCAGTCCGACTACGCCCCGTTCCTCAAGACGCAGCAGGGCAAGGGCAGTTCGGGAGCGTCGGGCTCGTGACCAAGCGTTCTCACGGATCGAGCCGGGCGCCCGGCGAGCCCCGCTCCATCGGCTACCTCTACGTACTGCCCGCACTTGCGGTCTACGGCCTGTTCCTCCTGTACCCCTTCGGCCAGGCCGTGGGCCTTTCCTTCCTGCACTGGGACGGCCTGACCCGCGCCACGTCGGCGGGCCTGGACAACTACACGGCCCTCTTCACAGACCCGACGCTGCGCGCCCCGTTCGGCCACGCACTGGTACTGCTGGTCTTCTACGCGGCACTGCCGGTGGCCATCGGCCTGCTGCTCGCGGCGACGATGTCCCGCATCCGGGTCCGCGGCATGACCTTCTTCCGTACGGTGCTGTTCCTGCCGCAGGTCCTGGCCATGGTGGTCGTGGGCGTGGCCTGGCGCTCGATCCTGGCGCCGGACGGCCTGCTCAACGACGTGCTGCGGGGCATCGGCCTCGACGGCCTGGCCCGCCCGTGGCTGGGCGACGACACCTGGGCGCTGCCCGCCGTGGGCGTCGTCGGCACCTGGGTCATGACGGGCCTGTGCATGGTCCTCTTCCTCGCCGGGGCGCAGCGCATCCCGCGCGAGCTGTACGAGGCGGCGCGGCTCGACGGGGCGGGCGCCGTGCGCGAGTTCTTCGCGGTGACACTGCCCGGCCTGCGGGGCGAGGTGTCGGTCGCCCTGACCCTCACGATCATCGCGGGCCTGCGCAATTTCGACCTGATCTACATCACCACGGGCGGCGGCCCCGGCAACGCCACGTCCGTACCGGCCTACGAGGTCTACCACCGCGCCTTCGAGCTGAACGAGGTCGGCTCGGCGGCCGCCATCGGCGTGGCACTCACCGTCCTCATCTTCGCCCTGACCGTCACGGTCTCCCGTCTCGTCGAAGGGCGCCGCGCATGACCTCCCGCTTCGAACGCACGGCCACGTACGCGATCCTGGCACTCTTCGCGGTCCTGGCGCTGACCCCGGTGATCGGCATCCTCTCCACGGCCTTCTCCTCCCCCGACGCGGTGGGCGGCGGCTTCGCCCTGCCGGACACCTTCCACTGGTCCAACTTCCAACAGGCGTGGCAGCGGGGCCACTTCGGCACGTACCTGGGTAACTCGGTCCTGGTCACGGTGGCCGTGGTGACGGCGTCGACGGTCCTGTCGGTCCTGGCCGCGTACGCCTTCGGCACGATGCGCTTTCCGGGCTCGACGCTGCTCTTCTACCTGTTCGTCCTGGGTCTCACGCTCCCCCAGGAGGCACTGGTCGTCCCGCTCTACTTCGACCTGCGGTACTTCCACCTCACGGACACCTACTGGGCGCTGATCCTGCCCCAGACCGCGCAGTCCCTGGCGTTCGGCGTGTTCTGGATGCGGACGTACTTCAGGAACAGCACCCGCTCGGCCATCGAGGCGGCCCGCGTCGACGGCGCGGGGTCGTGGACCACGCTGTGGCGCATCCTCGTCCCGATGGGCCGCCCCGCCATCACCACGCTGATCGTGATCACGTTCATGTGGACGTGGAACGAGTTCCTGATGGCCCTCGTCATGATCAACGACGAGTCCCTGCGCACGGTCCCCCTGGGCCTGGCCTTCTTCCAGGGCCAGCAGAGCGCGGACACGACGCTGCTCGCGGCGGCGTCGGTGCTGATCGCGTTGCCGGTGGTGGTTGTTTATGTGGCGTTGCAGCGGAAGTTCATCGAGGGGATGTTGAGCGGGGCCGTGAAGGAGTAGCAGGCGCGGGCGGGCTCACCTCATGGCGCGGTCGAACTCGCCCTGGTCCAGCGCCCGCTGCGGCAGCGGAGTCGGCCGGTCCCGGTCCTGGCGCAGGCCGTCCAGGATCAGGGTGAGGTACCGCTTCCACAGATCCGGGGTGACGGCTCGGCCCTGTTCGGCAGCGGCCATCAGCATGATGTGGATGAGGGGGACGTCCGTCGCCTCGATGTCGGCGCGCAGGGTGCCGGCCTGTTGGGCACGGGTGAGTACGGCGGTCACAGCCGGGGTGAGCCGTTCCCGCATGCCGACCGTACGTGGCCTGTCGGACCCGCCCTCCAGCAGGATGGTGCGCAGCCCGCGGTTGTCGGCGAAGTACTGGCCGGCGACCGTGAGGAGCTGTTCGAGGCCCGTCCAGGGGTCCTGGCACCGCGTCGCCTCCTCGGCGGCCGCCGCCAGCCGCTCCACTTGGTCCTCGAAGACCGCCTCGATGAGTTCCTCGCGATCGGCGAAGCGCCGGTAGACGGTGCCGACGCCGACGCCCGCGTGCCGCGCGATGTCGTCCAGCGTGACCTCCACGCCCCGTTCGGCGAACACCTCGCGGGCGGCGGCGATGATGCGCTGCCGGTTGCGTTCGGCGTCGGCCCGCAGGGGCCGGGCGGGGGTGCTCCCGGAGGGAGTGGCACGGCTACTCATGGGTCCACTGTAGCGAGCCACACGGAGACACCCCCTCCGGTTTGCCGTCACGTCGCGAAGAAGTCGTTCCTGGTGTGCAGGCGGACGGCTCCGTCGTCGGGCAGCGGCGACCCTTCGCGCTCCGGGCGCAGCAGGACCGTCGCGCTCTCCCCCGGCAGCAGCGTCAGCAGCGCCGTGTCCGCGCGCACGCCCGGAGCCTCGACGATCAGGTCCCCGAGCACGGCGCCCGCGGAGAGGTGCACGAGCGCGTGGTCCTCCTTCCGCTCCACGGAGCACTTCATGTCGGGGTCGGGCCAGCGGACGCCGTCGTCGCGTACGAAGACGTGGACGGCGCGGTCGGCTCCCGCGGTGTCCGCGACCACCAGTTCCTCGCGGCGACGGCTCGCCTGCGTGATGCGGGGGCCGACGGGGAGGGTGAGGACCGAGCGCGCTTGTACCGTGAACTCCTTCTCCGTACGGGCTACTTCCCCGTCGCGGACGTGCACGCGGCGCAGCACGAGTTCGCCGGTCCACGGCTCGTCCGTGTCGTTGACCAGGACGGCGCTGAGGCCCGCTTCCCTCGGCTGGAGGGTGACGAGGCGGTCGGCGAAGGCGCCGCGTACCGCGTACCAGGCGGGTTTGGGGCGGCCGCCGTGGTCGATCAGGGACCAGGACAGGGCGGGCCAGACGTCGTTGAGCTGCCAGATCAGCGCCCCGGCCGTGCGCGGCCACCAGGAGCGGAAGTGCTCGACGGCGGTGCGCAGGGCGTGTGCCTGGTTGAGGCTGGTGGCCAGGTGCCAGCGGTCGGTGTCCGTGGCGATGGCGGCCGGGTCGGGGAAGCGGGCCTTCAGGCGGTCCACGAGGTGGCGCTCGCCGCCGGGTTGTTTCTGGTGTGCCAGGAGGGCCGGGTCGTCGGGGCGTTCGGGGAGTGTGCCGAGGGCCTCGGTCAGCGTGGCCCGGGTGGCCGGGGCCTGCCAGCCGAACTCGGCGGCGAAGCGCGGGATCTGGTCGCGGTAGTGGGCGTAGTCGAGGAGGTTCCAGGTGTCCCAGAGGTGGGTCGGGCCGTCGCCGGGGACCTGCGGGTGGACGCCGGGCTCGCTCGCCGCCGGGCTGTTCACGACGTACACGGCGCCGGGCGCGTGGGCCTCGACCGCGGCCGGGAGCAGCTCGCGGTAGTACCCCTCGCCCCAGGTGCGGTCCCGGATCCGGGACCGCCAGCCCCAGTCCTCGTGGCCGAGCAGGCACTCGTTGGCGCCGTTCCACACGACGACGCTCGGGTGGGCCGCGAGCCTGCGCACGACGTCGTCGGCCTCGGCCGCGACCTCCGAGCGCAGTGGCTCCTCCTCGGGGTAGGCGGCGCACGCGAACGCGAAGTCCTGCCAGATCAGGACGCCGCGCTCGTCGCACGCCGCGTAGAACGCCTCGTCCTCGTAGATGCCGCCGCCCCAGACCCGCAGGGTGTTCATGTTGGCGGCGCAGGCCTGGTCGACGCGGGTCTCGTAGCGGGCCGGGGTGATGCGGGAGACGAACAGGTCGTCGGGGATCCAGTTGGCGCCCTTGCAGAACACCGGTCGGCCGTTGACCCGCAGGGTGAACGCGCGGCCGTGCTCGTCGGGTGTCGTGTCGACGGCGATGTGCCGGAAGCCGACGCGATGGTGGGTCTCCTGGAGGACCCTGCCGTCCTCCCCGAGGAGCCGCACGGTCGCGTCGTGCCGCGTGGGCGCGCCGTAGCCGCGCGGCCACCACAGGTCGGGGTCCGGTACGTCAACGGCCAGCCGCCGGCGCCCCGTTGAGTCGATGGCGAACCTCTCCGTGCGCCCGGCAACGGCGATCTCGGCCTCGTACGGGCCGCCTTCCACGTCGAGCCCGACGACGAGGGTTCCGCGCCGCAGGTCCTCGTCCAGGGTCGTGGTGACATCGACGTCCGCGCGGGCCGTGTCCCACACGTCGAGGCGCACGTCCCGCCAGATCCCGGCGGTGACGAGGGTCGGGCCCCAGTCCCAGCCGCCCTCGCAGGCCATCGTGCGCAGTTCGTTGTAGGGGTACGACCAGTCGTACGGCAGCGGGTCGTCGCCCGCCGCTTCCAGCATCGCCCGCGCGGACGAGGCGAAGCGCACGGTCAGCTCGTTCGCCCCGGCCCGGACGGCGTCGGTCGCGTCGAAGCGGTAACGGCGCTGCATATTGCGGGTGTTGCCGACCTCCGTGCCGTTGACGAGGACCGTCGCGATCGTCTGGAGGCCGTCGAAGACGAGGTGCACCCGGGAGCCGTCGGGCCGGTCGGCCACGTCGAACCGTCTGCTGTACTCCCAGTCGGCAAGCCCGACCCACTGCGCGTCCGCCTCGTTCGTACCGAGGAACGGGTCGGCGATGACACCGGCCCGCATCAGGTCGGTGTGCGCGCATCCCGGCACGACCGCCGGGACCTCGATTTCACCGGCGCCATGCGCACTCCGAAGCGTCCAGCCCTCGCCCGTCAGTTCCACGTTCCCCTGCCCCCTCATTCGTCCGGCCGATCCGTCGGTGCCCGATACCCGTCGGGGACCCGCGGCAGCTCCCGCACCCCTGTCTCGAATACCTCGACCGACTCCAACCCTGCGCCTTCACCGTCGACTTCGACGGTCAGCTCGGCGGCAGTCACCGGCTCGGTGAGGTGGATGCGTCCGACGCCCACGCTCAGCCCTTCAGCGAGGACGCGGTCGCCCGCCCGCACCACATGGCGTACGACGCGCTGCCCGTCGCTGAGGTCCTCGCGCAGCCGGACGTGGTCGAAGGTGACCGGTTCGCCGAAGGAGGCCGTCCAGGTGTCCCCGCGGGTCGGCTCGGCGGTCGCCGCCGGTGTGCCGAAGCGGCGCGCCACCTCCGCGCCGAACTCCGCCGCCCGCGCGGCATCGGCGTCCGGGATCCGGCCGCGGTTGTCGGGCGGCAGGTTGAGCAGGAGGTTCGCGCCGAGGCCCACGGAGCGGTAGTGGATGGCGAGCAGGTGCTCAAGGGACTTGGGCTCGTCGTCCGGGTGCCAGAACCAGCCGCGACGGATCGACACGTCGCACTCGGGCGGCAGATAGAGCGCCTCCGCGAACTCGGCGGTGACGACCGTGTAGTTGCTCATCTGCGTGTGGTCGACGACGTACTCGACAAGGTCCGCCGCGAGCCCGTCCTCGTTGCCCACCCAGCGGATCGTCGGGTCACCCATGTTGAACACCATGGCATCGGGCTGGTGCGCGCGGGCGACGGCCATGATGGCGGCCCAGTCGTACGCGTAGCCGTCCGAGCCCGCGCCGTCGAACCACAGCTCCATCAGTGGCCCGTACGAGGTGCACAGCTCGCGGAGCTGCTCGGTGTAGAGCTTGGTGTACGCGGCCGGGTCGGCGTACTCGGGCGCGTGCCGGTCCCACGGGGAGAGGTACACGCCGAGGCCGAGCCCGGCCGCCCGGCAGGCGGCGGCCAACTCCCCGACGACATCGCCCTTTCCGTCTTTCCACGGCGAGGAGGCGACGGAGTAGTCGGTGGTCTTCGTGGGCCACAGACAGAAGCCGTCGTGGTGTTTCGCGGTGATGATCGCGTAGCGGGCGCCGGCCGCACGGGCGGTTTCGACCCACTGTCCCGCGTCGAGGTCGGTGGGGTCGAAGGACGAGGCCGGGAGGGTGCCGTCGCTCCACTCCTGGCCGTGGAAGGTGTTGATGCCGAAGTGGAAGAAGGCGCCCGTGCCGGCGCGCTGCCAGGCGAGTTGGTGCGGTGTCGGTACGAGAGGGGCGTCTGATTGCAACGCGGGTCCTTTCAGGGGTGGTACGGGGTCGGGCTCAGGCGTACTGCTCGTCCTGCGCCCAGCAGTGCACCCAGTGGCTGTCGTCGACGTGGGTCCTGGCCGGGAAGTCCGTGGCGCAGACCGGCTTGGCCAGGGGGCAGCGGGTGCGGAACCGGCAGCCGGAGGGCGGGTCGACGAGGCTTGGTGGTTCGCCGAGGGTCTCCTCGTCGTCGTCGACATCCGGTTCGTCGAGAAAGCCGCCGCGGTCGGGGTCGGGTGCCGATTCCAACAGGAGCCTGGTGTAGGGGTGTTGAGGGTTGGCCACGAGTTCGTCGCCCGGCCCGGATTCGACGAGCTGGCCCGCGTACAGCACCTTGATCTCGTCGGCGAAGTAGCGGGCGCTGGCGATGTCGTGGGTGATGTAGAGGATCGCCAGGCCCTCGTCGTCGCGGAGCCTGCCGAGCAGGTTGAGGATGTCCAGGCGGATCGAGACGTCCAGCATGGAGATCGGTTCGTCGCCGAGCAGGACCTTGGGGCGGGCGGCGAGCGCGCGGGCGATGGCGATGCGCTGGCGCTGGCCGCCGGAGAGCTCGTAGGGGAACTTGTCGATGAACTGGTCGGCGGGTGTGAGGTTGACGCGTTCGAGGAGCTGGAGGATCTGGCGTTCCGTGTCCTCGGCGCCGGAAGCGAGGCCGTGCAGCTTGAGGGGGCGGCTGAGGATGTAGCGGATCTTGTGGACCGGGCTGAGCGAGGAGAACGGGTCCTGGAAAATCATCTGGACCTGGCGGTAGTACGCGCGCTTGGCCTTCGCCGTGCGGGCCTTCTTGACGACGTCGCCGTCGAGGCGGATCTCGCCCTCGGTGGGCGGGTAGGCCAGGGCGAGCATCCGGGCGAGCGTGGACTTTCCGCTGCCGGACTCGCCGACGAGCGCGGTGATGCGGCCCTTGTGCAGGGCGAGCGTGGTCGGCTCGACGGCCTTGACCTCTTTGCCGTGGCCGCCGGGCCCGTGCACCGGGAAGCGCTTGACGACCTCGCGGGCCTGCAGGACGGGGAGCGTCTCAGGTACGGGCATGACGGTCCTCGGCTTCCGGTGTGGTGGCGGGGTTCCGGTGGAGATGGCAGGCGACGTCTCCGGTGTCGTCGCCGAACTGCAGCAGGACCGGCTCCTCGCGGTCGCAGGCGTCGACCCGCCGGGCGCAGCGCGGGTGGAAGGAGCAGCCCGGCGGCGGGGTGCGCAGGCCGGGTGGCGAGCCGGGGATGCCGGTGATCTCGCGGCGCTCGCCGTGCAGCGGAGGGAAGGCGCCGCGCAGCGCGGTGGTGTAGGGGTGGCGGGGGTCTTCGTAGAGGCGGCGCGGCGGCCCCGTCTCCACGATCTTGCCCGCGTACATCACGGCGATCCGGTCGGCGATCTCGATGAGCAGCGACAGGTCGTGGGTGATGAAGACGACCGAGAAGCCCAACTCGCGTTTCAGGCGTGCCACTTGGCGCAGTATCTGGCGCTGCATGACGACGTCGACGGCGGTGGTCGGTTCGTCCATGACGACGAGGTCGGGTTCGCAGGCGAGCGCGAGGGCGATGGTGGCGCGCTGGCGCATGCCGCCGGACAGCTCGTGGGCGTAGGAGCGCAGCCGGTCGGCGGGGATGCCGACCATGCCGAGCAGCTCCCCCGCCCGCTCCCAGGCCGCCTTCTTCGACAGGCCGCGGTGACCCCGCAGGACGTCGGCGAACTGGGTGCCAAGGCGGAGCACGGGGTTGAGGGCGTTCATCGCGCTCTGGAAGACGATCGCCATCTTCTCCCAGCGCAGGGCGGCCAGTTGACGTTCGGTCAGGCGCAGGATGTCGGTGTTGTCGGCGCCGTCGTGGCCGTGCAGGATCACGGAGCCCGCGGTGGTCACGGCCGGCGGCCGCTCAAGGCGGGTCACGGCGGTGACCAGGGTGGACTTTCCGCAGCCGCTCTCGCCGACGATGCCGAGGGTCTCGCCGCGCCGCAGGGTCAGGTCGACGCCGCGCACGGCGTGCACGGGGTTCTCCTGGTCGAAGTAGTCGACGTGCAGATCGCGGACGGTGAGGAGAGGGGCGCCGGTCACGAGGTGACCTTCTTGACGGGTGCGGCCTTGAGGGACTCAGTGGCGTCGCCCGCGCCGATGCGCGCGGCGCGGGCTCGCATGCGTACCTGATTCGAGGGCTTGCGCAGGCGGGGGTTGGACACCTCGTCGATGCCGAAGTTGATGAGTCCGGCGGCGACGCCGACCAGGGCGATGCAGGCGCCCGGCGGGACGAACCACCACCAGGCGCCGCGGGTGAGCGCGGCGCCGTTCTGCGCCCAGTACAGCATCGAGCCCCAGCTGGTGATGTTGATGTTGCCGAGGCCCATGAAGGACAGGCCCGCGTCGGCGAACATCGAGCCGACCACCGCGCCGAGGAAGCTGACGGAGATCAGCGGCGCGAGGGACGGGATGAGTTCGCGGGTGATGACGCCCCAGCGGCTCTCGCCGGTCATCTCGGCCGCGGCCACGAAGTCGCGGTGCCGCAGCGACAGCGTCTGCGCCCGCTTCTGGCGTGCGGCCCACGGCCATGCGGTGAGGCCGATGACGAGGGCCACGGTGAGCCAGCCGCCGCGCCCCTGCACATAGCTCGCCACGATGATGAGGAGCGGCATGCCGGGGATGACGAGGAAGATGTTGGTGGCGACGGTCAGGAGCGAGTCCGCCCGCCCGCCGAGATAGCCGCCCGCGACCCCGACCAGGACCGAGAGCACCGTGGTGACGACGCCCGCGACGAGCCCGACGAGCAGCGAGACGCGGGTGCCGACGACGAGCTGCGCGAAGACGTCCTCGCCGTTGGCGGTGGTGCCCAGCAGATGTGCGCCGGAGGGCGGCTGCATGGAGCCGCTGGTGTCGACGTCGGTCGGCGAGAGCCCCATCAGGTTCTCGACGACGAAGGGGCCGAACAGGGCGAGCAGCGCGAAGAACGCGATGATGACGATCCCCACGCGGACCTTGAGATTTCCCGGCAGCCTCGGCAGCCGCCGGGCGCGCTTCGACGTCGTCATGAGCGGGTCTCCCTCGCACGCGGGTCGATCAGGCCGTACACCGAGTCGGCGATGAAGTTCGCGGCGAGCACGGTGAGCGAGACGATCAGGAACAGGGCCTGCATCAGCGGGTAGTCGACGCTGGAGACGGCCTGGTAGAGCAGATAGCCGACCCCGGGGTACGAGAAGACGATCTCCACGAGGATCTGGCCGCTGACGGCGGAGCCGATGGTGAGGGCGAACCCCGCGACGCTGGGCAGGACCGCGTTGCGGGCCGCGTACTGGAACATCACGCGGGCCTTGGACAGGCCCTTGGCGCGGGCGAGGAGCACGTAGTCCTCGGAGACGGTCGTCACCATCATGTTGCGCATGCCGACCAGCCAGCCGCCGAACGAGGCGACGACCATGGTCACGGCGGGCAGGATGCCGTGCTCCAGGACGCTCATCAGGAACGGTCCGTTGAACGCGACCGCCATGTCTCCGTCGTAGGCGCCGCTGATCGGCAGCCAGTTGAGCTGTACGCCGAACGCCATGACCAGCAGCAGCGCGACCCAGAAGAAGGGCAGCGCGCCGAGGAACATCGAGGCGGGCGTGATGAAGGAGTCGAAGCGCGAGCCGACCCGGGAGCCCGCGAGGACGCCCATCGAGGTGCCGATGACGAAGGCGAGTACGGCGGTCAGGCCGACCAGACCGATCGTCCAGGGGAGCCCGGAGCGGATCACTTCCCATACGGGCGTCGGGTAGTAGGCGACCGACGCGCCGAAGTCGAAGTGGGCGATCTGGCCGAGGTAGGTGACGTACTGGTCCCACAGCGGCGCGCCGGGTGCGCCGAACAGCCGGTAGATGCTGGTCACTTGGTCGGCGGACAGGTTCTGCTTCTGCTGCATCTGGGAGATGAGCGCGGAGGCGGGGTCGCCCGGCATCAGGCGCGGGATGAGGAAGTTGAGGGTGACCGCGACGGCGGCGGCGCCGATGTAGAAGCCGAGGCGCCGCAGGAAGTAGCGGGCGGCGCCGAACCGGGCGGCCGCCGAGCGCCGGGCGGGCGGCGGGGTCTCCGCGGTCGCGGGCGTGAGGACGGGGGCGGTGGCCATGGCGGTCAGCCCTTCGCCGGGCGCAGGTTGAGCAGGATGCTCATGGCGTCGATGCCACCGGCCCACGGGGCGGGCTGGGCGTAGGGCTTCTTCTCGTTCGGCCAGCCGGTCCAGTTCTTGCTGTTGTACTCGGAGGAGACCCCGATCGTGATGAGCGGGGCGGCCGGTACCTCGTCGACCATGATCTTCTCGAACTCGGCCGAGTACTTCTTGATGCTCGCGTCGTCGTTGGCGCTGGCCATCTCCTTGAGCAGCGCGTCGGCCTTCTTGCTCTTGTAGTGGCCGTAGTTGGTCCAGATGCCGCCGTTCTTGCTGTAGAGCATGTCCTTGAAGAAGCTGTACGGCGTCGAGTAGTAGACCCCGCCGCCGATCGTGACGTCGAAGTCGCCGGTCTTGCGCTTGGCGTCGATCTGCGCGGCCGCGATGGGCTTCACGTCGACGTCGACGCCGGCCTTCTTCAACTGCGAGGCGACGACCTTGTCGAACTGCACGGCGTCGCCCCACTCCTGCACCTCCATGATGGAGAAGCGGAGCTGCTTGCCCCTGGCGTCGACCAGCTTGCCGTTCTTCTTCGTGTATCCGGCCTTCTTGAACTCGGCGAGGGACTTGGCGAGTTCGGCCGTGGGCTGCTCGGCGTCCTGGTACTTGTCGGCGATCCACTTGCCCTGGGTCTTCGAGTCGAGGCCCGTGAGGTTGAGGGTGTTGAACATGCCCGGGTTGGTGACGTTCAGGAGCTGGCTGCGGTCGACGGCCAGCGAGAGGCCCTTGCGGACGTGGACGTCGTCGAACGGCTTCTTGGTGTGGTTGAAGAACAGGAACTGGCCGCCGTAGGTGGGGTACCAGGCGTGGTGGTTCTTCGGATCCTTGTCGATGTACTGCTTCTTGACGTCCGGCACGACGCCGCCACTCCAGTCGAGCTCGCCGCTGAGCAGCTTGGGCACCTCGGACGCCTGCGTGACGATGGGCGCCCTCACGGTCTTGACCGGGACGTTCTTCTGCTTCCAGTAGTCGTCGCGGGCCTCGAAGGTGAGCTGCTGCGGGGTGTACTGCTTGAGCTTGTACGGGCCCGAGCCGACGGGGTTCGGGTTGGTGTCCTTCGCGCCGTCCTTCTTCTTCCAGATCTTCTCGGGCACCGGGGTGATCCCGCCGATGCTGTCGATCTTGGAGTAGGCGGCCTTGTCGAAGGTGATCTCGACGGTGTGCGCGTCCGGCGCGGAGGCCTTGGTGAAGTCGAAGGCCCAGGTCGGGGGCAGCTTGTGCTTCTTCACATAGTTGAGGGTGAACACGACGTCCTGGGCGGTGAGCTTGGAGCCGTCGCTCCAGTTGGCCCGCTCGTCGAGGTGGACGGTGATCTTCTTGCCGCCGTCGGCCCACTCGTACTTCTTCGCGAGCCAGGGCGTGAACTTGCCGCTCTCAAGGATGTTGAAGTCGAAGAGCGCCTCGTACTGGAACCCGAAGGTGCCCTGCGTCGGCTTGAGGGCGAACGGGTTGAAGTTGCGGTTGATGGTGGTGCCCGCGAACCCGAGGTTCGTGGTGAGCGCGCCGCCGCCGGCGGAGCCGCCCGCCGGGCTGGGCGCCGCCGAGCAGCCGGACAGGGCGAGCGAGAGCACGGCGGCGCCGACGGCGGCGACGCGGACGCCGGTGCGCAGGGCGGGTTGGGACTTCGGGTTCATCGGGGCTCCCGGGGAGTGTTGGGGACGGGGGACTTCACGTGTGGGGGTGGCACGCAGCAGAGTGGTGGACATCGTTGTCAGGCAGTGGCGGTGCGGCGCCTGGGAAGGTGGAGCATGGGTCAGCCGGGGTCCGGGCCGCGGTCCGCCGGTGCCGGGCCGCTGCTGCCGCGCGGGACGAGCCGCGGGGTCTCGTCCTCGACGGTGCGCGCGGGCCCTCCGTCGATCAGCGCGAGCAGCTCCTCGGCGGCGCGCCGCCCGAAGGCCGGGGTGTCACGGACCAGGGCGGACAGCGGCGGGCGGGTGGAGCCGGTGAGCACGGACTCGTCCCAGGCGACGAGCGTCAGCGCGCCGGGCACCGCTATGCCGAGCGAGGCGGCGACCCCGAGCCCGGCGACGGCCAGCACATCGGTGTCGTAGACGATCGCCGTGGGCCGCGGCCCGGCCGTGTCGAGCACCTGCCGGGTGGCCGCGACGCCCTGTTGCCGGGAGTAGTCGGTGGGGATGCTGCGGACGCCGGCGGGGTCGAGGCCGAGCCGCTCCGCCTCGTCCCGCAGGGAGCGGATCCGCTGCTGGGTGTGGGCGAGGCGGGGCAGCCCCGCGATGTGCACGATGCGGCGGTGGCCCAGGCCGTGCAGGTGCTGGACGATGCCTGCCATCGCCCGGGTGTCCGAGGCCCACACACTGGAGATGCCCGGATACGCCGAGCCGTCCTCGCCCCGCGGCACCGAGCCCACGAACGCGGCGGGCAGGCCCAGCTCGTCGAGCAGCGAAGGCCGCGGGTCGCCCTCCCTCGGGTCGACGACGAGCACCCCGTCGACCCGGCGCTCGGCCCACCAGCGCCGGTAGGCGGCGCACTCGGCGTCCAGGTCGGGGACCACCAGGAAGAGCAGCCCGATGCTCCGCCCGGCGAGCGCCTCCTGGATCCCGGACACCAGTTGCAGGAAGAAGAACTCCGCACCCAGGGCACGCGCGGGCCGGGCGAGGACGAGGCCCACCGTGGCGGTGCTGTCCCCGTTCAACGCCCGTGCCGCCGCGCTCGGTTGCCATCCGAGGCGGTCGGCGACCTCGCGCACCCGCTGCCGGGTGGCCGGCGAGACACCGGGCCGCCCGTTGAGCGCCAGGGACACGGCGGACTCGGACACCCGCGCCTCTTCGGCGATGTCCTTCAGGGTCGAGCGTCTGGAGGGGGTACGGCGCATGGATTCTCCTGCCACGCACACCGGCACGACACACCGGCGAGCCGCCCCCGAACGGGACGGCCTGCAACCCAACTGCCCTGAACTCAAGCGGTTGAGTGCGAGAACGCTAAAGCGCTAAAGCCCCGGGGGCAACAGGTTGCGCGTCAATTGCCGCCGCCCGAGCGGCAATTGATGTGCCGTCCACTCCAACCAGCGGCCGTGAACGGTGATTTGACATGGATGATCGGGGAATACAGTGCCATTGAGTGACTCGACCCGCCAAGGCATGCCCCGGCCGCGACCCCTGACCCGCCACCCCAAGGGCGGACGACCGGACGCGGCGACCGCATGTGGAGTTCCCGTAAACAGATGTGTGCGAGATGTGTCCACAGAGGGTGTTTTGCATGGACTCCGTCATCAGGTGCATCCAAATTGTCTGCCCTGCGGGTACCCCTGCGCCCACGCGCACTACCGGCGCGCACCACCAGCGTTGAAGCAGCCGGGAGTTGCCGACAGTAACGATTCTGCTGATCTTCGCTCACCGCCGTTCGTTCCATTCATCGACGCCGCAAAGGACACAAGGTGCGCAAGCAAGCCGGCGAGGTCGGCACGCTTCTCAGGCTCGTCGCGGACACCAGGGCCGACGACTCCCTCATCGGGCGAGAGGCGGAACTGAACCAATTGCGGAGCCTGTTGGCGAACCACCGACTGGTCACCGTCACCGGTCCCGTAGGGGTCGGCAAGAGTCTGCTGAGCGACGTCGCCGTGCAGCGGGCCCGGACGCCCCGGCGTCAGGTGGTCCCGGTGTCCTGGCCCGAGGTCTCCGGCCGTCCCGGGGCCTTCCGGGACGCCGTGCGGCAGGCACTGCTCGGCACCCCGCTCTCGCCGGACCGCCCGCCGGCCGGACGGCGGGCCGCCCCTCGGGTCCTGCTGTTCCTCGACGACGTCGACCCGGTCCACGACGAGTGCGTCGGCGTGGTCCAGCGGCATCTGCTCCACCACCCCACGCTGCAAGTTCTGATCACCGCCCGCCGGCCCCTCGGGCTCGGCGACGAAGCGGTGCTGCGGCTCGGCCCGCTCGCCACCGGGCCCGCGGACGACGGCTCCCCCTCCCCCGCCGCCCAACTGTTCCTCGCCGCGGCCGGCGGCACGCTGCGGCGCCGCGATCCGGCCACCCTCGAACGGGTCCAGGCCGTCTGCGACACCCTCGAAGGACTGCCCCTGGCGATCGAACTCGCCGCCGCCCAGCTGAGTTCGTACTCCCTGCACGACCTGGCCGAACTCGTGGAGCACGGGCAGACGTGGCTGCACAGCCCCAAGCCGCGCCTGCGGCGGCACCGTTCCGTCGAGGAGGCCGTCGGCGCGGTGCACACGCTGTGCTCCCCCTGGATGCGGATGGTGTGGAGCCGCGCCAGCATTCTGGCCGGGCCGTTCGGCGAGGCGGCCGCCGTCCTGCTGTGCACTGGCGGCGAGATCGCTCCGCATCAGGTGCCGGGCCTGCTGACCCAACTGGCCTCGCTCGGCCTGCTCCAGCACGAGAACGACCCGCACGGCCCCGGCGAGCCGCGCTACCGCATGTCCCCGGCCGTACGGGAGTTCGGCGAGCGCCGGCTCACCGAGGCCGGCGAGCTTGACATCGCCGTCGAGCGCCGGGCCGGGCACTGCCGAAGGATCGTGCACCTCGCGGAACACTTGTGGGACCACGGCCACCAGACGCAGGCCGTACGCCTCGTGGCCGACGAGCAGCACAACCTCAACGCCATCCTGCGGTACGCGCTGACCGACCCCCGGCCCGAGGCCACGGTCGCCGCTCTGGAGACCGCCACCCGCCTGTGGTTCTGGTGGGTCACCGGCCATGCCGCGACCGGCCTTCGCTATCTGCTCCAGCTTCTGGCCCGCTGCCCGGAGGACCACCCTTCGGCGGCCTCCGCGGCCTGGCTCGCCGCGTGGCTCGCCGCCCGCACCGACCCCGAGACGGCGCTCACCCTGCTCGACCGGATCTGGCCCGGCGCCGTGCTCGACGGCGACGACACCCTGCTGGCCCGCATCGCCCATGTCCACGGCGTCATCGCCCTCTCCCTCGGCGACCCGCTCCAGGCCGCCGACCTCTTCGAGCAGGCCTGTGTCCTCGCCCCCGACCACGCCACCGGCGGTCCGGGCCGGGCCGTCTACCTCGCGGCCCTCGCCTTCGCCCGGCGGGACACCGAGCCGCGCGCCGCGCACCGTGCGGCGCTCGCCGCCCTCGCCCAGCCCGGACTCCGCGACGACGTGTGGTCCAGCATGCGCGCCCGCTACGCCCTGGCCCTCGTCGACCACCACAACGGCCGCACCGCGAGGGCCTGGACCCGCGCCCACCGCGCGGTCTCGGACGCGGACTCGGCCACCTGCGCCCCGGGGGCCCACGCCGCGCTGCACTCGCTCCTGACGGTCCTGCGCACGGGGCAGGCGGCCCCGGCCCCGGTCATCCCCGGACTGTCGGGATGACGTCACCGCCGAGGTGGGCCGTCGGGCCGGGGAGCGGGGCGGCCGGGCTCTCCGCGGGGCGCAACGCGATGATCGCGATGTCGTCGGCCAGGTGATGGGTCCAGTCGCGGACGCCGTCGTCGAGGTGGCCGACGAGGTGCTCGGGGGTGCCGTACGGCGCCAGGGTCAGGCCCTCGGTGAGGGGGTAGAACTCGCCGGTCGAGTTGCGGGCCTCGCTCAGGCCGTCGGTGTGGGCCACGAGCGTCGCCCCGGCGCCCAGGCGCACCGGGTGCGGGGTGGGCGGGGCGCCGGAGCCGAGCGTGCCGAAGCCGAGCGGCAGCAGGGTCGGCGCGTCCAGCTCCGTGACGCCGTCGGGGGTGACCTCCAGCGGGGCGAGGTGGCCGCAGTTGACGACGTGCAGCTCGCACGCCTCTTGCTCCGGGCCGTCGTGCTGGAGCAGCAGCGCCGTAGCGAAGAGTTCCTCGTCGCCGCGTGTGGCGGCCGCGCGCAGCACCTGCCGGTCAAGGCGCGCGGCGAGCTCCCCGAGCTCCTCCGTCTCGTACGCCTGGCTGCGGAAACAGCCCAGCAAGTCGGTGACGGTCTGCACCGCTTGCAGGCCCTTTCCGCGGACGTCGCCGATGAGGATGCGGGTGCCGAAGGGGGTGTGCAGGGCTTCGATGAAGTCGCCGCCGATGCCGGTGTCCGCGGTGGCGGGCCGGTACAGGCTGGCGAGGTGCAGCCGGCCCAGGTCCTCGGGTATCGGGTGCAGCACGGCGTGCTGGAGGGTGCTCGCGGTCTGGCTCATCCGGGCCAGCCGGTCGCGCTGTTCGCGGCGTGACCAGACGAGGGCACCGGCCGCCGCCCCGAAGGCGAGCGCGACGATGAGGGTGCCCGCGTCCCCGATGCCGGTGCGCGTGAGCAGGTACTGGAGGGCCGCTGCGCAGGCCACCGCCACGGAGACCGCGACGCGGCCGAGCAGCAGGGCGGCCACGGCGAGCACGATGGTGCCGATGCGCAGCAGCTGGCGCGCCTCGGCGGGCACCGGGACGCTGTCGACGGCGGAGGTGTACGGGAGGGCCTGGGCGGCGGCGGTGCCCAGCAGGATGGAGCCGGGCAGCAGGGCCGCGCTGGTGCCGAGGTGGGTGCGCGGGAGGGCGGCGAGGTAGCGGGCCATCTGCGGGGCGGCGGCCAGCATGACGCCGAAGCCGATGAGCGCCACGACGGCGAAGTCGCCTGCCACCGGATAGGCGTGCACGCCGAGTCCTCCGTGCACCAGGACCAGTCCGAGCGCGGCCAGTGGCAGGCCGAGCGAGGAGCCCGCCACCGGGGCGATCGCGCGGCGCCGCACCAGCAGACAGCTCGCCGCGCCGCCGACGCCGAAGGCCGACAGGGCCAATCCGGCGGACTGCGGGCCGCCGCCCCGCTCGGCCGCGAGCGCCGGGAGGGCCATGGCGAGGACGACCTGGGTGAAACCGAGCGCGAGCCCCGCGATCAGGGCGCCCGCGCGCAGCTCGCCCGGCATGAGCGCCGGGCGGCCGCGGGACAGCACCGACAGGCCCGGGCAGCGCAGCCGGGCGACGACGAGGCAGACGGTGGCGGCGAGCAGCAGCAGGCCCACGCGCGGGTCCGCCCACCCCCAGACGGGGGCGAGCTGAAGGGCCGCGGGGGCGAGCACGCCGAAGGCGATCAGGTAGCCGGCGCGCGGCCGGTCCGGCAGCGGCCGGCCGCTCGTCCTGGCCGGTTCGGGCACGTAGCGGTGCACGAGTAACAGGGCGGCGACCGCCGCGAGGGTCATCCCGGCCATGGCCACGCGCCACCCGGTCGTGGACGCCGACCGCGGCGCCAGGTTCACGGCGAGCACGAAGCCGACGGACATGGCGGCGAGCCAGCCGCCCATCACCCTGCGCATCCTGCCGGGCAGGAACACGGTCGGCAGCAACGCGAGGCAGCTGACGAAGACGGCGGCGAGGGCCACGGCCACGACGATCCGGGCGAGCACGTACGACCAGCCGTCGAACGCGACGGCATGCAGGGTGCAGCCCGCGGCGAGCGCCGCGAGCGACACGCTCAGTACGGAGCGCCGTCCCCGAAGGTCCCCCGCGCGTCCCGCGACGACCAGAGTGAACAGTGCCAGGGAGGAACCCACGACGCGTGCGACCACCTCGTGGCCCGGGCCGAGGCCGAGCTCGACGTGCACCAGCGGGACGGCTGCCGTGTGCACGGCGGGTGCTATCACGTACAGAGCCGCCACGGCGGCGAGCAGCAGCCCGACCACACGCGTCGAGCCCTGTGTGCCGACCGCCGCCACCCCGGACGCGCCGGTGCCGACCATGTACTGACCTCCCTGGGGGTTCCCCCTTCCGCGTGGCTCTCCAGGGACAAGCGTCGCGGATCGCGTTTGACCTTCGTAAGGACCGAAAGTCCTTAAAGCAACTTTACAGATAATAGGGAGGTAACCGGACTGATCGCCCGGATCGGCGTCCGGCGAGGGCGATCGGCAGGCCGTCCTTGGGGAACGGCAGGGAGTGGTAGTCCATCGGCGGGACGTAGACGGGGTCGACCGTCCAGCGGTAGGAACGCAGCAGGCGGTGCATGATCGCCTTGATCTCCAGGCCCGCGAAGTACAGGCCGATGCACTTGTGCACGCCGCCGCCGAACGGTTCCCAGGCGTACCGGTGCGAGCGGTCCTCACGGCGGTCCGGGCCGAAGCGGCCGGGGTCGAAGGCCGTGGGATTCGTCCAGTACTCGTCCATGAGGTGGCTGAACTGGACGCCCACGAGAACGTCCGTGCCCGCGGGGATGCGCACGCCCTGGACCGTCGTGTCCTTCACCGCGTACCGGACGAGCGTCGGGACCGGCGCCCGCAGCCGCAGCGCCTCGCGCATCACCAGGTCGATCGAGTCCAGGCCCTCAAGCTCGGCCTCCGTCTCGGTGCTC
This sequence comes from Streptomyces sp. NPDC051684, assembly GCF_044453445.1. Classification (NCBI taxonomy): domain Bacteria; kingdom Bacillati; phylum Actinomycetota; class Actinomycetes; order Kitasatosporales; family Streptomycetaceae; genus Streptomyces; species Streptomyces sp. NPDC051684. The sequence goes on from NZ_JBITCS010000004.1 coordinate 230,731, forward strand.
TGCCACATCGAGACGGAGGACGGCGAGCGGTTCTAAGATGTCGTCCGTCTGCTCGGCCCGCTTCGCCGGAAGGTAATGGCGCAGGAACGCCTCCAGCACCTTGCGGCCCCGATACGCCCTGCCCCACCGGGTGAACGGCACATCGGCGCGCACGACACCCGCGGCGGCCTGGACGCAGGCGATGAACGCCTTGTAGACCCGGTCCATCTCGGCCTGGCCCGTGTCCTGCGCCCCGCCCATGAAGAGGTCGGCGGCGATGTCGAGGGTGAGCTGCTTCAGCTTCCAGTACGAGGGGAACTCCGCGCTCTCCCTCCAGCCCGCCGTGCCGTGCTCGACGGCGGGGTGCAGGCGCCGGGTGTACGCCGCCAACCGCTCGCGGGTGAAGGCCTGTTGCATGATCCGCCGGTGCGCCTTGTGCTCGTCGAAGTCGATGAGCATGAGCCCGCGGTGGAAGAAGGGCCCGACGAGCTGGGCCCACGCGGGCTCGTTGGCGAACGCCTTGTCCTTGTTCAGCAGCGCCTCGCCGCACGCGTCGGGGCCGAGCAGCATCGCCGAGTCCTTGCCCAGCACGTGGAACGGGGCGACCGGCCCGTACCGCTCCCAGCCGCGCCGGTAGAACGCGACCGGGTCCTTGGAGTACGCGAAGAGCTGCCCGATCCAGGGCAGTCCGCGGTCGTCGCGCCGCTGGGCCGGAATGGCCCGCGTCTCGACCCCCTCGACCGTCATGCGGGTCACCTCACCCTGCTGTGGCAGTGCCTCCGGTTACGCACAAGGTGATCCAGGGGGCGTGACATGTCAACGGCGCGCCGGGCACGGGCTGTTGAGCGGGACCGGGCCCGGGCCCGCACTTCACCCGGCACGGCCTCGCTCCGACTTTTCGTGCCGCCCGATCCGGGCCTTCGCCACCACTCGCATCATCCTGCTCCCGGCGACGCCGATCAGCAGCGTGGCGAGCGGCAGGGCCACGTCCACCCACGGATCGCGGATCGGCTTGTAGGTGGCGGTGCCGTCCTTGATCTCGATGAAGCCGAGCGGCTTGGCCCCCGCACCGCCGCCGCCTCCCCCGCCCTCCCCGTCCTTGTCCCCGGCCTTCTCCCGCCCGGCGCCGCCACCGAAGCCGAAGCCGACCTGGGCGACCGGGACGACGGTGACGCCCTCCCGGAACACCGGCTCGCCGAAGACCGCGGCGACCGAGGCCCGGCCGCCGAGCTTGTCGGCCAGCCGTTCCAGCAGTGCCGCGGATGCGTGGGCGGTGGTGAGTTCGGCCGCCGAGGCGGCCACTGCCTGTGCGTCCTGTCCGGTCATACGGTGCCTCCCTGGCGCGCCTTCCGTGCCGGAGCACTTCACGCTAGGCCGGAGGTTTCGGATCCGCCACCGTCGTGCCGTGAGGAGGGCGGAGGGTCAAAGGAGTTGCAGGCCGTAACCGCGGCAGTCGGGCTTGAAGTCCGACGGTCCGTCGGCGAGGGCGTTCATGGTGATCTGGAGCGTCGGGTCGTCGTTGAACAGGCCCATGTGGCCCGCCCGGTCGTCGGGGCAGGCGTCCTGCAGCAGCACGTTGTCGACGTCCCTGCCCTTGAGCGCCTGGGTGGCGTACGGCGTGACGACGGTGTCGTACTTCGTCATGACGACGGTGTAGTGCGGGCCGTCCGGGACGGTGTCGCCGTCCGCCCACAGCTCGCGGGTGTACTCGGAGGTGTTCGTCTGCTCGATGACGCCGGGGAACCGCGCCACGTTCGACAGGTGCGTCACGAAGCCCATCAGGTTCAGCGCGGAGCCGAGGCCGACGATCCCGTTGAGGTCGGTGCCGTGCGAACTCGGCGCCCAGCCAACGTAGTTGTCGACCTTCTGGGCACCGCCCATCTTCTTCATCCACCACATCGGGACATTGCCACCCAGCGAGTGGCCGACGATGTTCACCTTCTTCGCGCCCGTCGAGGCGAGCGTCTTGTCCACGAACGCGTCGAGCTGCGCCGCCGATTCGCGGTTCGGACCGAGGCCGCCGACGCGCCCGAGGGACACCGACGTGAAACCGTAGTTCATGGCGTAGACGCAGTAGCCGGCGTTCTTCAGACGGGGTGCCGCCTTCACGAAGTTCGCGCCGATGTTGAAGAACGTGCCCGGCAGCAGCACGACCGGCTCGGGATGCTCGGCGCTGGGTTTGCACGACCAGTCGTTGGCACCGGGAACGGCTCCCGGGGAGCTCACGTAATTGGCCAGAGCCTGAGCCACACCCCCTTCGGGAAGTCTCTTCGCGTCGTCCGCGTGTGCGGGGAGCGCGGCCGACAGTGTGAGGGCGGTGGAGGCGCAGACGGCCGCGGCGGCCAGGGCCGTGCGGGACCTCGGCCGCCGTGGGGACGGATCGGTCACGGGCATACGTGTCTCCCGGGGTACGTCACGAAGGAACGGGCGTCCAGGCAAGCCTGGACCGGCGGACACCCCTCTGCACCCCGGCCGACGTCCAGACATGGGCGACACACTTTGTGAGCCGTCACAAAGCGGCGGGCCCTGCGGAGTGCCGTCCGCCGCACCGGACCCGCCCTTGACACCACGGCCCCCGCCAGCGACCTTTACTGGCGCTACGCGTAGGTAACCTCGGGCGCCGCAAGGAGGCAGCATGATCGGCGATGGCGCGCCGCCGCTGCCGCTGAGCTTCGACGGTGTGCTCCTGCACCAGCGCCTGAGCGATGCGCTCGCCCCGCTGACCGCCCGCGTCCTCGACCGCCTCGTCGACCAGGTGCCGGTGTACGACACCATGCCCCGCGAGCAGCTGCGGGGCGAGATCCAGGGCGTCGTCGAGCAATGCATCGCCTCTTTCGCCACGATGCTGCGCACCGGCCGGCTCCCCGGCGAGGGGCGTTTTCTGGCGCTGCGTCAGTCTGCGGCCAAACGGGCGGAGGAGGGGGTGCCGGTCGGGGCGGTGCTGCGCGCGTACCACGTCGGCGCGCAGGAGTGCCTGGGGCAGATGCTGCGTCACGCGACGGGGGACGACCTGGACCATGTGCGGGCCGCCACCGCACTGGTCCTGGAGTTCCTGGAGCGGATGACGGTCACCGTGGTGGCCGGGTACTCCGCCGAGCGCCAGGCGGTGCTCGGCGAGGAGCAGTCGGCACGCCAGGACCTGTTGACAGCGCTGGTCGAGGGGGCGGACGTGGTGGGCGCCGCGGCCCGTTGGGGCCTGGACGTTCCCGACTGCTATCTGGTCCTCGACCTGTCCATCGGCACTCACCCCGACGAGGCGCTCGACGGGGTGAGTCCGGTCATCGCGGGCAAGCGCAAGCTGCGCCGGCTGCGGGTGGAGCTGGACCGGCACGTCGACGGCACGGTCCTTTCGGCGCTGTCCGGCGACGGCGGTCTGGCCCTGATCCCTTGCCGGACGGCGGCCGACCGGGTCGCACATCAGGACTGGGCGCGGCTGGCCGGCGCCGTCTCCCACATGTGCCGGGTCGCCGGGGTCGACATCATGGCGGGCGCGACGGCCGCCGCGCCCGCGGACGTTCCCACGGCGGTCGCGCTGGCGCGGGAGGTCCGCCGGGTGGCGGCGGCCTCGGAGCGGCCCCCGGGCCTCTACCGGCTCCCGGACGTGCTCCTCGAGTACCAGCTGATGCGTCCCGGCCCGGCCCGGGACGAACTGGCCGACCTGATGCGGCCGTTGGCGGCACGCCCCGAGTTGCTGGCCACCGTGCGCGGGTACCTGCGGTGCGGGTTGAGCCGCCGTCGCACCGCACACGAACTGTGCGTGCACCCGAACACGGTCGACTACCGGCTGCGCCGCGCCGCCGAGATCACGGGCCTCGACGTGACATCGGGCCCGGACGCACTCCGCGTCCGGGCCGCGATCAGCGCGCTCGACGCGACGGACGCCCCGTAGTCGTGACCCCCGTTGCCACCTGCACGGCGAGGCTCAGATGACGCCCTGCGCCAGCATCGCGTCGGCGACGCGCTCGAAGCCCGCGATGTTCGCGCCGGTCACGTAGTCGCCGGGGGCGCCGTAGCGCTCGGCGGTCTCGTGGCAGGTGGCGTGGATGTCCTTCATGATGTGCGCCAGCTCGTCCTCGACCCGCTGCCCGGTCCACGACGTACGCGCGTGGTTCTGCGCCATCTCCAGCGCGCTGACGGCGACACCGCCCGCGTTGGCCGCCTTGCCAGGGCCGAAGGCGACGCCCGCCTTCTGGAACGCGTGCACGGCCTCCGGCGTCGTCGGCATGTTCGCGCCCTCGGAGACCGCCTTGACACCATTGCGGATCAGCGTGGCGGCGGCGTTCTCGTCCAGCTCGTTCTGCGTGGCGGACGGCAGCGCCACATCGCCGGCGACGTCCCAGACACTCCCGCCGGGCACGAACCGGGCGGAGGAGCCGCGGCGTTCGGCGTAGGAGTCGACGCGACCCCGCTCAACCTCCTTGATCTGCTTGAGCAGTTCGAGGTCGATGCCCTTCTCGTCGACGACGTAGCCGGAGGAGTCGGAGCAGGTGACGGGGTTGGCACCGAGGGCCTGCAGCTTCTCGATGCTGTAGATGGCGACGTTGCCCGAGCCGGACACGACGGCCGTCTGGCCCTCCAGGTCCTCGCCGCGCTCGCGCAGCATGGCCTCGGCGAACAGGACGTTGCCGTACCCGGTCGCCTCCGGGCGGATCAGCGAGCCGCCCCAGCCCTGGCCCTTGCCGGTGAGGACGCCGGCCTCCCAGCGGTTGGTGATGCGTCGGTACTGGCCGAAGAGGTAGCCGATCTCGCGGCCGCCCACGCCGATGTCGCCCGCGGGTACGTCGGTGTGCTCGCCGATGTGCCGGTAGAGCTCCGTCATGAACGACTGGCAGAACCGCATGACCTCGGCGTCGCTGCGCCCGTGCGGGTCGAAGTCGCTGCCGCCCTTGCCGCCGCCGATACCGAGACCCGTCAGCGCGTTCTTGAAGATCTGCTCGAAGCCGAGGAACTTGATGACGCCGAGGTTGACCGACGAGTGGAAGCGCAGACCGCCCTTGTAGGGGCCGAGCGCACTGTTGAACTCGACGCGGAACCCTCGGTTGACGTGCACCCGGCCGTGGTCGTCCTGCCACGGCACCCGGAACATGACCTGCCGCTCAGGCTCGACGAGCCGCTCCACGAGGGCGGCGTCGGCGTACTCGGGGCGGGCCTGGAGCACCGGGGCGAGGGTCTCGAGGACTTCGTGCACGGCCTGGTGGAACTCGGGCTGCGCGGGGTTTCGCTTTTCGATCTCGGCAAGGAGGGTGCCGAGGGTGTCCTGCGTGTTGGTTCGCGTCGTCACTGAAAGCCTTTCGGGCTCGGCAGTCGCCATTTCCTTGCGGGTGCGGCTCGCTCGGGTCCGGTCGTTCGATGAGCGCGCGGCGCCATTGCCGTGCGTGGGACAGGGGTAAGTGTTACGCGCACGTAAACCACTTGACCAGTGCCATCCGGATTCCGGACGACCCGGGAAGGCATTCACGGAGTTTCGCCCTGCACAAAAGCCCTGTATCGCACCATTGCGGTCATTCGGTCATGGCCTTCCGGGCGCGGGAAGCGGTGAGGGAGAATACAACCCTGGCGTCCGAAGCCGGCCGGAAGGAAGCGTGCGCGTGATCAAGTGGGTGTCCGTCGAGAGCACCGGACCGCGTCCCGTCCCCCGGCCCGTGGCCACGCCGCTGGTGTGGGCGGTGACCGGTGGCACCGCCCTGCTGCTCGTGGCGCTCATCAACACCTTCCTCGGACCGGGCCGCCCCTGGCTCGCGCTGACCGCGCTCGCCCTGCTCGCCGCGGGCCTCGGCTTCTGCGCCCGCTTCACCGCGGCGCCCGGCACGGCCGTGCTGTGCTGGCTGTTCCTCAACGGCTTCGCCATTCCTCCCGCGGGCACCCTCAGCTGGATCGGCCACCGTGACACGGTGTGGCTCACCTGCCTGCTCACCGCCACCCTCGTCGGCACGCTGTGGGCCCGCCTGTCCCACGCCCGGGCGGCGTACCGGACGATCACCCCGGCTCCCGCGCCGCGGACCCCGCTGGGCGACGATCCGCTGACCCGCTGAAAACCCTCCGGCCCGGCCCCGCTGGTTCGAGGAAGCGGGGCCGGGCCGGAGGGGAAGAGGCCGGCCACGGAGTGTGCACTCCCCCGTACGCTCATCACGCGACAGGTGCCGCAGCCGGTCTCACGGGAGCTAACGAGCCGCGATCCGCCATGTTCTGCCATCCGGCACCGGGTTGACGAATTGCACCGGACTCCCCGGCCGCCTTCACATGGTGGGCACGTGGTTCGCGCGGCCGTCGGGTGCGCGGACCGGCCGGTGGGCCGTCAGACGCTCTCCTCGTCGGCCGGCTCGGGCAGCGTCCAGCGCTCCTCGCGGCGGGCGTGGAGATAGCCGTAGTAGTACAGATACCCGGTGGCGAAGACGGCGAGGGTGATCACCATCGGCGCCCAGTCGGTGGTCGCCGTCTCCCACGCCACGTAGGCCATCACCGCGAGAATCACGAGCGGGCCGGTGATGCCGAGGGGCATCCGGTACGCGGCCGCCGCGGTGCGCCCGGTGAGGCGTCCGACGAGGGCCGACAGGGCCACGACGGCGTAGAGCACGAGCAGGTTGGCGCCGGTGGCCAGGAGCAGCGTGGAGAAGGGGACCAGCCAGGCCGCGAGCGCCGTGGCCACGCCGACGGCCAGCGTCGCGGGGATCGGAGTCTTCATGCGGGGGTGTACGGCGGCCAGCGGGCGGCCGACCGCGTCCGGCCAGGAGCCGTCCCGCGCCGAGGAGTACAGCAGGCGGCCCATCTGCAACATCATCGCGATGACCGCGTTGATGACGGCCAGGGCGACGCCCAGGCTGACGACGGTGTTGAGGGTGCCGTTGCCCCGGGCCAGCAGGAAGTAGTTCATCGGCGCGTCCGACCCGATGAGGTCGGGCAGGCTCGGCGTCCCGAGCAGCACCGCGATCAGCGGGATCATCTCGACGGCCACGGTGACGCCGAGGGACCACAGGATGGCGCGGCCGATCGTCGCCCCGGCCTCGCGGGTCTCCTCGGAGAAGTACACCGCGGTCCCATAGCCGTTGTAGGCGAACATGGCGGTGGTCGTGCCCGCCGCGACCAGTCCCCAGGAGGCCCCTTCGAGCACGCCGGAGTGGCCGAGCGTCTGCGCGGTCCACAGGGTCGAGACCGGCTGGTCGACGTGGAGGAGGCCGAGCACGGCGAGCACCACGAGGGCCGCCAGTTCCAGGAAGAGGAACACGCCGGTGACCCACGCGTTGGTGCGGATGTTGAACAGCGCGACGACCGTGGCGATGAGCACCACGGCGACGCCGACGCCCTTGCCGTGCAGGGAGCCCCACACGACGCCGAGGTAGTCACCGGTCCCCAGGGCGACGACGGCCAGGATGCCGATGCCTCCGACGAGCGCGAGCACGAACGTCGCGAAGCCGGTCGGCCTGCCCAACGTGCGGGCAGCGAAGGCGTATTCGCCTCCGGTGACCGGATAGCGGCTGGAGAGTTCGGCGTAGCAGAAGGCCATGAACACGCCTGCCAGCGCGGCGATGGCGAAGGCGATCGTGGAGGCGCCGCCGATGCCCTGGACGACCGACGGCACGATGATGAACACGCTGGAGGCGGGGGTGACGGAGGAGAGCGTGATCAGCACGTTCTCCTTGAAGGTCAGCGAACGCGACAGCTGCTGGGCGTACTTGGGGCCGGCCTCGGGCGCCGGGGCGTCCGGCCGCGCGAAACCGGTCGGTGCGGCGGGGGCTCCGCTGCCCTCCGTGAGCTCTTCGTCCATCGGTCTCTCCCCTGTGCCGGATGCCGCATTGGATTCTTTGGCGCCCCAACCAAATTCCAGCAAGACACTCCTGTCAACGGATAGTTCCGCTTCTCTTGAATTTCTTGGTCGAGTCGCCAAAGATTGAGGCGTGGCGAGACCAAAGAACCAGACCGCGCGGCGGGCCCAGCTCGTGGCCGCCGCGACCCGCGCCGTCAGCAAGCACGGCCCGGCCCGGGTCCGCGTGGCCGACATCGCGGACGCCGCGGGCGTGGCCCGGGGCTCCGTGCACTACTACTTCCAGGACCTCGACGAACTGCTGCGCCAGGTCTACAAGGACGCCGTCGACCGCTTCTTCACCCGGCGCAGGGCCAGGGTCTCGGCACTGTCCGACGCCCGCGACAAACTGGTGGCGTCGGCCCACTGCGGCCTTCCGTACGGTCCGGACGACGAGCTGGTGCGGGCCCTGTACCGGTTCAGCTCCGATCTGCCCGACGACCCGGTCCAGCAGGCCCACATCGAGGGCCTGACCGACCGTCAAGTGGTGCTGTACATGGGCATCCTGGAGGTGGGTGTCGCGCAGGGGCACTTCCGACTGAGCGAGCCCGCCCTCGACATCGCCACCAATCTGGTCGGCCTGGAGGACGCCTACGGGTTGCACATCATCGCGAGCAGCTCCGTCGTCACCAACCGGCGCGCGCTGGACCTGATCCTCGGCTACGCCCGCACCGCGACCGGCTGCGCCGACCTCGTCGCCGACCGCCCCACGGCCACCACCCCGGAGGACCCCGCGTCATGACCACCGACACCACACCCTCGGGCCGCCCCCGGGCCCGCGCCCTCGGCATCCCCTTCGACGGCACTCCCGGCCCCTGGAACGCGGTGACCGATGTGCCCGGCGTGGAGGTCGGGCACGTGACACTCGTCGAGGGCGATTCGGTGCGCACCGGGGTCACCGCGCTGCTGCCGCGGGGCCGCGACGCCGTGGGCACCCCCTGCGCGGCCGGCTGGTACTCGCTCAACGGCAACGGCGAGATGACCGGCACCACATGGATCGAGGAGACCGGCGCACTGACCCTGCCGGTCTGCGTCACCAACACCCACGCGGTCGGCACCGTGCACCGCGGCGTCATCGACTGGGCGGCGAAGCACCATCCCGCGCTCGCCCGGCAGTGGCTGCTGCCCGTCGTCGCCGAGACGTGGGACGGCTACCTCAACGACATCAACGGCCCGCACGTGCGCGCCGAACACGCCGTCACGGCCATCGAGTCGGCCGCCCGCGGCCCGCTGGAGGAGGGTTCGGTGGGCGGCGGCACCGGCATGAACTGCTATGGCTTCAAGGGCGGTTCGGGCACCGCGTCGCGCGTGGTGGACCACGGTCCCGACCGGTACACGGTGGGCGCGCTCGTCCAGGCGAACTTCGGCGACCGGCGCGAACTCACCATCGCCGGAACGCCGATGGGCCGCCGGCTGCTCGACGACAATCCCATGGAGGACACCGACTGGCTGGCGCCGGGCGGGGCGGGTTCCGTCATCGTCGCGATCGTCACCGACGCGCCGCTGCTGCCCGGACAGTGCAAGGCACTGGCCCGCCGCGTCCCCATCGGCCTCGGCCGCACAGGCACCACCGGGGGCCACTTCTCCGGGGACATCTTCCTGGCCATGTCGACCGCCAACGCCGGCGCACTGAAGAGCACCTTCCCGGCCGGCGAGCCGACGGCCGACGACTACGACGTGCTGCGCAGCATCCCCTGGGGCCGCATCGACCCCTTCTACGAGGCCGTGGTCCAGGCGGTCGAGGAGGCGGTCCTCAACGCCCTCGTGGCGAACGCGGAGATGACCGGCCGGGACGGGCACCGCACTCCGGCACTCCCGCACGACCGGGTCCGCGAACTCCTCAAGTGACGCCCCCTCCCTGCCAGTTCGGCCGCCGGCACGTCACAGCACGGCGAGCCGGTCCACCAGCAGCTCCAAGCGCTGTTCCACATACGCGGACGGCAGCCGGCCCGCGCGGCCCAGCGTCGCGAGACCGTGCAGGGAGGCCCAGAACACCTCGGTGAAGAGCCCCGGGTGGACGCCTTCCCCCGACACGTCGGCGAGGCACTCCAGCAGGGCCGCGAAGGCGTCCTTCAGCGGCTCCGGGGTGTCCTCGCGCGCGAACGCGAGTCCCCCGTCGAGGCTGAACACGGCGTCGTAGACCGCCGGGTTGCGCTCGGCGAAATCGAGATAGGCGCGGGCGAGAGCGGTGACCCGGGCGCGCGGGCCGTCCGCGGCGGCGGTCGCGGACCGCAGCGCCTCGGCCAGCTCGGCGGCGCCGCCGAGGGCGACGGCGCCGATGATCTCGCGCTTGCCCCGGAAGTGGCTGTAGAGGACGGGCTGGCTGTATTCGATGCGCTCGGCCAGCTTTCGGGTGGTGACCGCGTCCCAGCCCTGCCGCTCGGCGAGTTCGCGGGCCGTCGCCACGATGAGCCGCTCGCGGCTCGCGCGTTCACGCTCCTTGCGTTCCTGTACCGACATGACCCGATGCTAGCACCGCTAGACAACCGAGCGGCAGTAGAGCTAGCATTGCCCCATCATCTAGCGCTGCTAGATATCTCTCAAGAGGGGGCACCATGCTCAACGCACTTGAGGTCTTCACCACCGTGGTTCTCGGCGTGATGGTGGGGGTGGAGTTCTCCGTCGCCTTCGTCATGAACCCGATCTTCAGGGGCCTGGCAGACGACGCCAATCAGCAGGCCCGCTCGCACGGGGGCCGGATGCTCGGCGCCGTGATGCCCGTCTGGTACATCGGATCGCTCGTCCTCATCGCGATCTGGGCCGTCGCCGCGTGGGGCGACGACGGCACGTATCTCCTCGTCGTCGCCGCCGCGCTGCTGCTCGTCAGCGTCGTCATGTCGATCCTGCTGCTCGTCCCGATCAACAACCAGAGCAAGACGTGGACCGCCGGGAACCGGCCCGCGGACTGGAAGGAGCAGGTGCACCGCTGGGACCGCTACCACTACGTCCGCGTCGCCGTCATCGTCGCCGCGTTCGCCGTGCTGGTCGCGGCGCTGCTCTGAGCGCATGGGGCGGCGCCGCCGTGAGTCCGCGGGGCGCCGCGGACTCCCCCGCGTTCCGCGTCCCTACGCGGCACGGAAGCGTCCGGCCGCCACTTCCTCGACCCGCCCCTGCGCCATCAGGCGATCCAAGTGCCGCCGCGCCGTGCGCAGTTCCACGGGCCGGATGTTCGGCCCCTCGACGTGCGGCCGGTACACCAGCCGGTGGTCGGCGATCTCGTCCGGCGTGCGCGGTTCGCACAGGAAGGCGAGCAGTTCGGCATCACGCTTGTCCACCACCCCCGCGTACGCGTCGAGCCGGCGGCGGAACTCCGCCGCTCCCTCGATCACACCCTTCTGGTGGGCGGTGCCGTACCAGCGGGCGTCGATCTCCGCGCAGCGCCGCATCGACGCCTCGAAGTCGACGAGGCTGCTGCCCACGTCGCCGTAGTACGGCCCGAACGAGGTGAGGTCGATGTCAGCGACGAACAGGAAGCCGTCGGGCTCGACCAGGAATCCGCTGTGGCCCGCGGTGTGTCCGGGGAGGTGGACGACGGTCACCGTGCGCCCGCCCAGGTCGAAGACGGTGCCGTCCCCGAACGCCTGCGCGTCGGGGCGCCCCGTTACATGGAACTCGTCCCGCATCTGCGCGTCGACGGCCTCGACCGTGTCCGGCGGCAGGCCGAGCGCGGCGATCAGGGCAGCGCGCGAACGCAGCGCGTCGAGGTCGCCGTGGTGCACGTGCACCGGCACGTCGTAGCGCCCGAGTCCCGCGATGTGGTCCTCGTGCGCGTGGCTCACGAGAACGAGGTCCGCGGGCGGCGCGCCGCCGACGAGCGACAGCGACGGGTCGACGACCAGTGCGGCGTCCGTGCCGCGTACGAGCAGCGAATTGGCGCCCGGGTAGGCGCCGTTGCGGGCGCCGACGAGCACGCTCACCGCGCCGTACTCCTCGGTGGTGTATCCGGTGGGGCGGGGGTCCATGGTCACCGTTTCTATCGGACCGCGCCCGGCACCGCCACAAGGCGGGTCACCCGCGCAGGAAGTACAGCACGGTCGTGACGACGGCCGTCGCCAACAGGACGCCCCGCAGCAGCCGGGCGGAGAGACGGCGGGCCAGATGGGCGCCGACGTAACCGCCCGCCACGGCGCCGACCAGCATGGCCATGAGGAGAAGCGGCGCGCTCAGCGCGTCCGAGGCGAGCAGGAAGAGCACGGTCGCGCTGAGGTAGATGGCGGCGAGCTGGGTGACCCGCATCGGATTGCCGGCCGCGGCGTCGAGGCCGAAGCCGACGCCCCACAGCGCGAGCATCAGGATGCCTACGGCTCCGCCGAAGTAACCGCCGTAGATACCGAGGAAGAACTGTCCTACCAGGACGCCGCGCGCACTCATGCCGACCGGGCGGCCGAGCGCACGGGTCAACGCGCTCGACAGATGACGCCCGAAGGCCAGGACCACCGTCGCGAACGCGAGCAGCCACGGCACCGCCGCGTCGAAGGAGGACGCGGGGAGCACCAGGAGCAGCCCCGCGCCCACGGCTCCGCCGGCCACACTGATCGCCGTCAGCGCCTTCGTGGACGTAGCTCCGACGGGGGCGAGTTCACGCCGGTAGACCCACGCGCTGGCGACCGCGCCGGGCACGAGGGCGACGCGCGACACGGCGTTCGCGACCACCGGTGGCAGGCCGACGGCGACGAGTGCGGGCAGCGCCACGAAGGTTCCACCGCCGCCGATGGCGTTCAGGGCTCCGGCGGCGACGCCGGCCAGCAGGACAAGGAAGGGCTCGATCACCCGCAGAGCATCACCCGCCGACGCTCGACACCACAATGCGTCATCGACGTCCCCAGCCTAAGGCTCCGCCTTAGGCTCCGGCCCTATCCTTGTCCTGTGCGCTACGACCTGGACGACCTGCGGCTCTTCCTCCACATCGTCACGGAGGGCTCGATCACGGCGGGCGCCCGCCGCATGCACCTGAGCCTGCCCTCGGCCAGCGCCCGGGTCCGCTCGCTGGAACACCACGCCGGAGTGGCGCTGTTGATCCGCGGCCGCCGGGGCGTACGGCCCACTCCCGCGGGGGCGACGCTGGCCCGTCACGCACGCGACGTCCTGGACCGCACCGCGCGGCTCGACAGCGCCGTGGCGAGCTACACCCGGTCCCCGAACGCCCGACTGACCCTGCTGTGCGGCGGATCCGCGATGCACCGGCTCGTGCCGCACGCCCTGGTCCCGTTCCTGCGCGCCCACCCGGACACCGACGTCACCGTGTCCGAGAGCCGCACGCCGCGGACCGTGCGCAGGCTCGCCGACGGGGAGGCGGACCTCGGGGTCGTCATCGACGACGAGGCGGGCGACAGCGGTCTGCGCACGGAGCCCCTGGGCGACGACTCCCTGGTGGTGATCGGCCAGGCGGGCGGCGTCCTCGACGGGCGGACCTCGCTGACGTACGGCGAGGTCGCCGAGCACCCGCTCGTGGGCCTCGACGCCGGCTCCTCGCTGCGCCGCTGGATCGAGAAGCGGATCGGGCCGCACGCGCCGGTGGTGCGCCACCGCACCACGGTCGCCGACCTGAACGTCCTGGTGTCCCTCGCCGCCGCGGGCGCCGGGCTCGCCGTCGTGCCGCGCCGCGCGATCGACCCCCGCCACACCCTCGACGTGTGCGAATTGCAGGAGCCGTGGGCCCGTCGGCGCCATCTGCTGGCCTGGGGCGCCGAGGACGGCGGCGCGTCGCCTGCGGCCGAGGCGCTCGCCGAACACCTGCGCCGGGCGGCGTCGGATTCATGACCCGTCGCACACGGTGCGGCACACGTCATCCATAGTGAGCTGTCAGCAACGGACGGCCGCCCGGGAGGCAACGCAGTGAGCGAGCAGTACGTGGTGGGTCTTCAGGAGGTCGACGAGACGCACGTCGCCCTCGTCGGCGGCAAGGGCGCGCACCTGGGCGGCCTCGCCCGGATCGACGGCGTCCGGGTCCCGGCCGGGTTCTGCGTGACGACGGGCGCCTTCCGGCGGGCCGTGGCGCACGCGCCGTCGCTCGACGGTCTTCTCGACCGGCTGGAGCGCACGGATCCGGACGGCCGGGAGACGATCCGGACGCTCAGTGCGGAGATCCGCCGGACCATCGAGGGGATCGGCGTCCCGGCCGACCTCGCGGCCGACGTCAGGCGCGCGCTCTCGGACCTCGGCGAGGAGGCCGCCTGCGCCGTCCGCTCCAGCGCCACCGCGGAGGACCTGCCGACGGCCTCCTTCGCCGGCCAGCAGGACACGTACCTGAACATCGTCGGGCCGGATGCGATCCTCCGGCACATCGGCCGGTGCTGGGCCTCCCTGTTCTCCGAGCGGGCCGTGACCTACCGGCAGCGGGCGGGCATCGATCACCGGACGGTCGACATGGCCGTGGTCGTCCAGCGGATGGTGCGCCCCGAGTCCTCCGGCGTCCTGTTCACGGCCGACCCGGTCTCGGGCAACCGCAAGGTCGCCACCGTGGACGCCGGCTTCGGCCTCGGCGAGGCCCTGGTCTCCGGTCTGGTGAACCCGGACGTGTTCCGGGTGCGCGACGGCGCGGTCGTCGAGCGGACCATCGCCACCAAGGAACGTGCGGTGTACGCGCTGCCGGGCGGCGGCACGGAGGAAGTGACGCTCGACGCGCGGCGGCAGGAGCAGCCGTCCCTCACGGACGCGCAGGTCGTACGGCTGGTGGAGCTCGGGCGGCGGATCGAGGCGCACTTCGGGCGGCCGCAGGACATCGAATGGTGCCTGACCGAAGCCGACACCGAGGCCGAGGCCGGTGACGATGCCGAGGCCGGTGCCGGTGCCGGGTTCCGGATCGTGCAGAGCCGTCCGATCACGACACTGTTCCCGGTCCCCGAGCGGGACGACGCGGAGAATCACGTCTACCTCTCCGTCGGCCATCAGCAGATGATGACCGACCCGATGCGGCCGCTGGGCATCTCCGTATGGCAGTTGACCGCGATGGCGCCGATGCACGAGGCCGGTGGCCGGCTGTTTGTCGACGCCACCCGGCGCCTGGGCGCGCCCACGAGCCGCGCGAGCCTCCTCGACCTCGTGGGCAGGGGCGACCCGCTGTTCAGGGACGCCCTCGAAACCGTCCTCGACCGCGGCGACTTCGTCCCGACGCTCCCGGACCCGACGCCCGCCACGCCACCGGCCGGCGCCGCACCGCCCGCCCCCGTCCCGACCGACCCGGCCGTCGTCGCCGGACTGATCGAACGCAGCCAGGAATCCATCGCCGCCCTGGAGCGCGACATCCGGACGAAGACCGGTCCCGCGCTGTTCGACTTCCTGCTCGACGCCTTCGAGGAGCACAAACGTGCCCTCGGGGACCGGCTGAGCATGCAGGCCGTCATGGCGGGCATGCAGGCCACGTGGTGGCTCAACGACAAGCTGCACGAGTGGCTGGGCGAGAAGAACGCCACCGACACCCTCACGCTCTCCGCCCCCGGCAACGTCACGTCGGAGATGGGCCTCGCCCTGCTCAATGTCGCCGACGTCATCCGCCCGCTCCCCGAGGTGCTCGCCTTCCTCCAGGACGCCGGGCACCTCGCGGACGACACCTTCCTGGACGAGCTGGCCAAGCGCGCGGGCGGCCCCGAGGCCCGCGAGGCCATCGAGGTGTACCTCGACCGGTACGGCATGCGCTGCGTCGGCGAGATCGACATCACGCGGCCGCGCTGGAGCGAACGCCCCACCACGCTCGTCCCCGTGATCCTCGACAACGTACGCAACTTCGAACCGGGCGCCGCGGAGCGGAGGTTCGAGGAGGGCCTGGAGAAGGCGCGCCAGAAGGAAGCGGACGTACTGGCGCGCCTGCGCGCCCTACCTGTGGACGGGGAGGAGAAGGCCGAGGAGACCCGCCGGATGATCGAGCGGGTCCGCACCTTCATCGGATACCGCGAGTACCCCAAGTACGGCATCATCCGCCGCTACTTCATCTACAAGCAGGCCCTGTCGGCGGAGGCGGAACGCCTGGTCCAGGCAGGTGTGCTCGCCGACCCGGTGGACATCCACCACCTCACGTTCCAGGAACTCCACGACGTCGTCCGCACGAACCGGGCGGACGGCGCGCTCATCCAGCGGCGCCGGGACGACTTCCGTGCGTATCAGTCGCTCACCCCGCCGCGCGTGCTCACGTCGGACGGTGAGGCCGTCAGCGGAACGTACCGGCGCGAGGACGTGCCGGACGGCGCACTGGTCGGCCTGCCGGTCTCCGCGGGGACGATCGAGGGGCGGGCACGGGTCGTCCTCGACATGGCGGAGGCCGATCTGGAGGCGGGCGACATCCTGGTCACGGCCTACACGGACCCCAGTTGGTCGCCGCTGTTCGTCGCGGTGGCGGGCCTGGTCACGGAGGTGGGCGGGCTGATGACGCACGGCGCGGTGATCGCCCGGGAGTACGGTCTGCCGGCGGTCGTGGGCGTGGCGGGGGCGACCCGGCTGATCCGGGACGGTCAACGGATCCGGGTGCACGGGACGGACGGTTACATCGAGCTCTTGGAGTGACCGGGCCTCCACCGCCGCGCTCCCTCGACGCCCTCCACCCATCGACGATCGACTCTCGCCCGAGACTGACACGAAGGCACACGTGACCGCCCCGTCCCAACCCGCCGCCACCCTGCGCGCGTTCGTCGCGCTCGCCCCGCCCGACGACGCGAAGGACGAACTGGCCCACGCCCTGCGCCCGGTCTACGCCGCCCATCCCCGGCTGCGGGAGAACCGCATCGAGGACTGGCACATCACGTTGGCGTTCCTCGGCGAGCAGTCGGTGGAGGCGGTCGAGCGGCTGCGGCGGCCACTCGCCGAGCTGGCGACCGCCCACCCCTCCCCCGGGTTGACGCTGTCCGGCGGCGGGCATTTCGACGAACGGGTGTTGTGGAGCGGCGTGTTGGGCGACCTCGACGGCCTGCACCTGCTGTCCGAAGCGGTCCGCAAACAAGTCAGGGCCTGCGGGGTCGACTTCCCCGAACGCCCGCTGCGCCCCCACCTGACACTGGCGCGCGCCCGCCGCCACGACACGACATCCGTCCCGGAGGCGGCGACCGCTCTCGCCCCCTTCACCGGCCGCCCCTGGCGCGCACTGCGCCTGCACCTGGTGGGCAGCACTCCCGGGAACACGCCCCCGCCGAGGCGCTATCGGGACATCGCGGCGTGGGAGTTGGCGGGCGGAGCCGCGGAGCAGCCGAGGACCTGACGGGGCTACACCTTGTCGATGGCGAACAGTTCGAGGTGCCCGCACTTGGGGCAGCGCCGCGCCTCGATCCGTCGACGGGGCCGGCCGAGCCGCTTGGCACCGCCGAAGAGGCCGCGCTCCAGGGCGCCTTCGATCCAGCGCGCGTAGCCGCGCGAATGCTCCCCGGCGTCCTCGATGAATCCGTCTTCCAGGCCGCCGGTGCCGCAGTGGGTGCAGGTGTTGTCGGTCACCGGGCCAGTCTAGGAGGTGGCCTCGGGCCGGTTTTCGAGAGGCGTCGCCCTGGAGCGGCCGCGAGTGAGCGGGGGCGGACCGTGACCGCCCCCGCTCACTCGCGTTTTGAGCCTCCCGTCAGAGGTGCACCAGTACGTGGCTCAGGCCGACCCGGCCCGTTCCCTTCAGCTGGATGCGGACGTAGCGGGCCTCGGTGTTGGTGTCGAGGAGGGTGGGGCGCAGAGCCTTGCCCGTGATGTGTGCGGTCGTCGCGTCCGAGAAGTCGGCGGACCTGGCGAGCTGCACGTCGAAGTCGCCGGTGGTCGTCGACGCGTCGTTCCAGACCTCCACCTGGCCGATGTGCCGGACGGCGCCGAGGTCGACCTGCCACCAGGCACCCGGCTCGGCCTGGGTGCGAGTGTCGGTGGAGGTGTCGCCGTCGGTCGCACGGGCCGCGGTGGCGGTGCCGTCCGTGGAGGACTGGGTGGCGGTACCGGTGCGGGCGAGGTCGCGGCGGAGCTGTTCGACGTTGCCGTGGGGGGCCGAGCCTGCCGCGCCTGCGACCCGTACCGCCTCCGCGGGCAGTCGGTCGAGCTTGGTGTGGTTGTCGGTCATCGTCGAACCGGTACCGCCGAGGGCGGGCGCGTCGGTGTCCGTCCAGTTGCCGGTGGCGTGGTTGTCGATGCCGTAGTCGGCCCAGTTGGAGACCCACTTGTAGCCGAGCCGGGTCAGGACGTTGCGGGTGACGGTGATGTGGCTGGACTGTTCGTCGAGGTAGATGCCGTTGCCGTCGCGCTCGGTGTTCCCGTACGCGCTGCGGTTGAGGTAGTTCCCGGAGATCACGGTGCCGGGCTGGGCGCCCTGCGTGTAGATGGCGCCGCCGTCGTGCTGGTCGTCGGCGACACGCATGGCGTCGGTGATCCGGTTGTTCGTGATGCGATTGTCGCGCAGGACGGACTTCTGGACCTCGGGCTGGTTCCAGCCCCAGCCGACGGAGATGCCGGAGTACGGCAGGTCTTCGAGGGTGTTGTGGTCGATGGCGGTGCCCGCCTCGTAGCCCGCCCAGATGCCGACGGCGTCCGTGTACTCCACACCGGTGTGCCGGACGGTGTTGTACGACACCGTGTTGCGGGCGCCGGCGAGTTCGACGGACGGCCGGGGTTCCGTGTCGCCGATGTAGGCGGCTCCGGAGGACAGGTCGGTGAAGCGGGAGCGGGTGAGGGTCGAGTCCTGGGTGCCCTGCTCGAAGATCACGCCCGCGCCGCCGAGCCGGGTGAAGGAGGCCTTGTCGACGACCACGTCCCGGCCCCCGCGCACGGTGAGCGCGGCGGCGGGCTTGGTGTAGTGGCGGCCGGCGTGATCGACGGGCCCAGTGGCTCCGGTGAGGGTCAGTCCGGCCTGGGTGCCCGCGTAGCCCTCGTCGGTGGAGGGCTGCCGGTAGGCGGAGTACGCGAAGCCGATGCCGGCGAGGCGCACGTCGTGGGCCCCGTCGAGGGTGACGAGCCCTTCCGTGGCGGGGGTGACCGCCTGGAAGCGGCGCGGGTTCTCGCCCTGGCGCGGCAGGTAGGTGACGGTCCGGTCGTAGGAGTTCCACGCGAACTCGCCCGGTTTGTCGATGAGTTCGGGGGCGTTCTCGAAGAACGACACCTTCGCGTAGCGGGCGGAGTCGACGGTGGTGGTGTCCCAGGCGGGTCCGGTGCGGCCGGTGCCGGAGGAGGCGTTGGTCCAGCAGGGCTGGGCGAACGTCATGTGGTCACCGCTGACGGAGGCGATCCGGCAGTGGTAGTTGCGCCAGCGCACCCGGATGACGGCCTCGGCGTCGGTGGGCCGGGCCCATCGGTCGATGCCGGTGTGTTCGGCGCCGGTCATGCCCGTCTTGGTGGCGTCGCACACGGAGGCGGCGCAGGAGTCGCCCCGCGCGCGGACGGCTCGGGCGCCGTCGACGAAGAGCTGGCGCGGGGTGACACCTTCCGGGACCTTAGCCGTCCAGGTGCCGTCGTCGTTCGCGGACCAGCCGGTGATCGCCCGGCCTCCGGACAGGACGGGGCGCGCGCCGGGCGCGGCGGCCCAGGTGACTCCGGAGTCCTTGGGGCCGAGGTCCAGCGAACGGCTCAACGCGTAGGTGCCGCCCGCGAGTTCCACACGGACGTTCCTACCGGTTACGGCACGCGCGGCGTCGCGGGCGCCGTCGAGCGAGCAGGGAGTGGCACGGGTGCACGCGGAACCGGAGCCGTTCGGCGCCGCGTGCAGGACCGCCGTATCGACGGCTCCCGCCTGGTCCGCGGGCAGGAGGGCGAGCGAGAGAGCGACAGCCGACAGGAAAGCCGTGGCGGCGGTACGGGTCGAGCGGATACCCATTCTCATACGGAGTCTTCCTCTCGAGCGAATGGACTGCGGACGGACTCGGCGGCGGGTATGCACAATCCAGCCCCGCCGGCGATTGAGGCGCGGGGGCCGGGGCAGAGCCCCGCGACGTCGACGGCGCCTGAGCGGCCACCAACGGCCCCGCGGGTCAGCCATCCGACGAAGGCTTCGGCATCGGCGGATTCTTCGCCCCGAACAACCACTCCCGGAGGAACGAATCGACGCCCCGCTCCCCCGTCACCTCCACCGCATGCCGGATGAAGTCCTCACTGGTGACGGTCCGGTCCTTGAAGCGCCGCGGCCACAGCCTCATCACCCGGTCGAACTTCTTCCGGCCCACCTGGAGTCGGAGCGCGTAGAGGACGAGCGCGCCGCCGTCGTAGATGTTGGTACCGCCGAGCGCCTTGGGCAGGCCCGGAGGGCCGTCGCTCGCGCGGATCGCGTCCAGCTTCTCGTACGTGGCCTGCATCTTGTCGGCCATCCGCGACCAGCCGCGCTCCTCGCTGTAGAGGGCGGCGTAGTACACCGCGGGCCCTTCGTTGAGCCAGGCCTGCTGCCAGTCGTGTGGGGTGACACTGTCACCGAACCACTGGTGGGTCAGCTCGTGGACCATGGTGTTCTCGTACGTCGGGTGGCCGGCCGCGTCGTTCTTGAACCAGTTGGTGCCCATCAGGGTGAGCGTCGTGTTCTCCAGGGCGTCGGTGTACCCGTCGTAGATGTGGACGCCGTAGACGGAGAACGGGTACGGACCGAACTTCGCCTCCAACCAAGCGAGATGGTCCGGGGTGCGGGCGACGATCGACGCGTAGAAGTCCTCGCGGCCCTCCGGGACGATGTGTCGCAGCGGCAGCCCGGTGTGTGAACTGCCGTACAGATACGCGCCCTTGACGACCGCGATGCCGAGGAGCTCGGTGGGCATCCGCTCGCGCAGCGCGAAGTGCCACACGGTGGAGCCGTCACCGCGACGGTCCTTCCCGGTCAACTCGCCGTTGGCCGCCGCGACGTACCCCTCGGGCGCGGAGATGTGGAAGGACCAGGTGGCCTTGTCGGACGGGGTGTCGTTGCACGGCAGGAATGTGTCCGCGCGCGAGGACTGCACGGCCGAGGCGAATCCGCCGTCCGCCCCGAAGCGCCAGCCGGTGAGCCCGGCGCGTGGCGCCTTGCCGTTGCCGTGGTAGCGGACGGTGGTCGTGAACGGGGCGCACTTGTGAAGCGGGGTCCGCGGGGTGACGGTCAGCTCCTGGCCGGACTGGCCCAGGGAGAGGGCGGTGTGCGCCTGCCGGCCTTCGACCGTGACGGAGTCGATGGTGTGTCCGTCGGTATCGAGGTTGAAGGCGGACAGGTCGTGGGTGGCCCGGGCGTGCAGGGTGACCGCGGCCGTGAAGTCGTAGGTGCCGGGGGTGAAGTCGAAGGTCAGGTCGTAGTGGTCGACCTGGTAGCCGCCGTTTCCGAGGGTCGGGAACAGCGGGTCGCCGACGCCGTCGGAGCCGGGTCGGGGGTCGAAGCCGGCGGCGTCTGCCGGGGCGCCGAACAGGGGGACGGCGACCGCCGCGCCGGTCGCGGCGGTGAGGAACGTCCGTCTGCTGGTGGTCACTTGGCCCCCTTCTTCCCGCCCTGCTCGGCGGCCTGCTTGAACTCGGCGCGGCACGTGTCGCCGCCCGCGTTGCGCCACTTCTTGACCAGGGCGTCGTACGACGAGAGCGGCTTGCGGCCGGTGACGAGGTCCTTCACCCCGTCGAGGTGGATGGTGTAGAGGCTGCCGAGGCCCTTGGAGTCCCAGGTGGGCGAGGTGTAGCCGAGGGTGGGGTCCTCCACCATCATCGGAATGATCTTCGTGTACGCGTCGTGGGCGTAGCGGGCAGCCTCCGGGTGCGTGGCGCTGAAGAACGCGGGAGCGGCCGAGGCCAGCTTGGTCCAGGGCACGGTGACGTCCTGCGTGCCCTGCTTGGTGAGGACGGGGGTGCCGTGCTTGTCGCGCTTGTAATCGGTGCCCTCGACGCCGTAGTTCATGAGGGTGTACTCGAGCGAGCCGAAGGGTGAGGCGGCGAAGTCGGCGAGGCGCAGGATCTCCTCGATCCGGCTCCGGCCCGCCTTGGTGATGTGGCAGTTCTCCAGGGCGGGGTTGTCGCTCCAGGCGACCGCGTCCTTGCCGACCGGCACCATCGGGCGGACGTCGAAGGACTTGTCGATGGCGCTCATCGCGTCGACGTACCCGGTGCCGGTGGTGAGGTAGGAGGGCATGCCGTCGTACACGTACGCGGCCTTGCCGTTCTTGAACAGGTCGGTGTACTGGGCCTTCTGGGCGCCCGACATCTGTACGGTGCCGGGGTAGAAGCAGCCCGCCTTGTAGAGCTTGGCGGCGGTCTCGACGGCGTGCCGGTAGGCCTCGTCCTCCAACTGGTACGTCCACTGGCCGGTCTTGGTGTCGCGCGTCCAGAAGTACTGGGCGCCGGCCGACTGGGCGAGCAGATTCATGCTGCCGCCCGTGAAGAAGTACTGCTTCTTCCTGGTGTCGGTCAGCTCCTTGGCCAGCTCGACGAGCCGCTCCAAGGTGTCAATCTCGTCGAGGCTCGCCACGCCCGCCTGCTTGAACAGGTCCGCCCGGTAGAACCCGGCGCCGCCGCTGCCGGACCGGGCGATCGGGATGCCGTACAGCTTGCCGCCGAAGATGGCCTCCTTCCAGGCGTACTCGGGGATCGCCGCCAGGTTGGGGTACTTCTTGACCTTGTCCCCGGCGAGGTACGGGGTGAGGTCCGCGCAGGTGGAGGCGAGGAAGGCCGCCTTGTTGTCGACGCCGCCGGTCTCCGGGTACATGAAGATGTCGGGGAGCTGGTCACCGGCGACCATGGTGGAGAATTTCGCCGGGTAGTCGTCGGCCGGCACGGCCGTGAAGTCGACCTTGGCGCCCAGCAGCTTCTCGATCTTCCGCCACGCGGCGTTCTTGCCGCGCTCCGGAGGCAGCGGCGCGAAGGTCTCGACGACCGCGGTGATCTTCTTGGCGCCCTTGAGCAGGGTGCCCTTGGTGGCTCGGGCCATCTCGGTGGGGTACTTGAGGAACGCGGCGGGCACGCCCGCGGTGGTGCCGGGCAGGTCGGCCTCGATGCCGATATTGCGGATAGCGGTCGCCGGCAGCAGCTTGGCGCTCTTGGCCTCCGCCTTGGCGGCCGTGCCACCGTCGCCGCAGGCGGCGAGCAGGGGCGCGGCGGCGACGCCGAGCCCGGCGCCCACACCCCAGCGAAGCATGGTGCGGCGGTTCATGGTCGTGGTGCCGGGCATGCGAAGTCTCCTCAACGTGAAGGGACACACGGAAGTCGGGGGGTGGCGGCCGGTGTGCGGGGGCCCTGGGGCGTCTCAGCCCTTGACGGCGCCGGTGAGGACGCCCTTGGTGAAGTAGCGCTGGAGGAACGGGTAGACGAGCAGGATCGGCACGACCGCGATCACGAGCACGGCCATCTGCACGGCCTGCTGCGGGGCTATCGCCTCGCCTGCCGCGGCGGTGTCGAGGTTCTGGCCCTGGAGGATGAAGGTGCGCAGCACCATGGGCAGCGGCCATTTGTCGTTGTCGCCGAGGTAGAGCAGGGCGTTGAAGTACGCGTTCCAGTAGGCGACCGCGTAGAAGAGTCCGACGACGGCGATGACGGCCTTCGACAGCGGCAGCACGACCTGTATGAGGGTGCGGAAGTCGCCCGCGCCGTCGACCTTCGCGGCGTCGTACAGCTCCTCCGGCAGGTTCATGAAGAACGCCCGCATCACCACGAGGTTGAAGGCGCTGACCATGGTCGGCAGGACCAGGGCGGCGAAGGTGTTGTAGAGGCCGAGCTCCTTGACCAGTAGGAAGTTGGGGATGACACCCGCGTTGAAGAGCATCGTGAACAGGGCCGTCATCAGCAGGAAGCGGCCGCCGACGATGCCGCGCCGCGACAGGCCGTACGCCATGCCGATGGTCGCGAGCAGGCTGCAGACGGTGCCGGCGACGGTGACCGCGATGCTCACGAACAGGGCGCGGGTGACCCGGCCGCCGGTGAAGGCCGTGCGGTAGGCGTCGAGGTTGGGGTGGTCGGGCCACAGGACCAGGCCGTTGGCGTGGATGATGTCGTTCTGCGAGGCGAAGCTCGTCCCGATCACGCCGAGCAGCGGGTACGCGACGAGGGCCACGACGGCGACCAGGGCGATGCCCTTGAGGAAGAGTCCGGCCCGCGTGGGCCGTTCCATCCACGGCGGGCGGGCGCCCGACGGACGGAGTTCGCCGTCCCCGGCGCTCTGCGCGGCGGGTGCGGCCTTGCGGCGTGTCCGCACGGCGGTCGTCTCAGCGGTCAGCACCTCTGTACACCCCTTCGTGTCCGAGCCGGTGGGCGAACTTGTTGGCGCCGATCACCAGGGCCGTGCCGATGACCGCCTTCACCAGGCCGACGGCGGCCGCGGTGCCCCACTGGTTGTCCTTGATGCCGTGGAAGTAGACGTAGGTGTCGAGCACCTCGCCGGCTCCGGGGCCGACGGCGTCGCGCTGGAGCAGGATCTGCTCGAAGCCGACGGTGAGGATGTTGCCGAGGTTGAGGATCAGCAACAGGACGAGCACCGGGGAAAGGCCCGGCAGCGTGACGTGCCAGAAACGCCGCCAACGTGCGGCGCCGTCCATGGCGGCCGCTTCGTACAGGCCGCGGTCGATGTTGAGCAGCGCGGCGAGGATGATGATGGTGCCCCAGCCGGCGTCCTTCCACATGATCTGCAAGGCGAGCAGCCAGGGGAACGCGTTCGGGTCGGTCATCATGTCGTAGTGCGGCAGACCGACCGCTTCGAGCAGGTCGGGGACCACGCCCGCGCCACCGAGGATCTGCTGGAAGATCGAGACGATGATGACCCAGCCGATGAAGTGCGGCAGATAGACGACGCTCTGCACGAAGCGCCGCAGCTTGTCGCTGACGATGCTGCTGAGCAGCAGCGCGAGCCCGATCGGCACGGGGAAGAACAGGACCAGTTGGACGAGGGCGATCTCCAGCGTGTTCGCGGTCGCCGACCAGAAGTCGGGGTCGGCGAAGGCGCTCGCGAAGTTGGCGAAGCCGGTCCAGGCGCTGTGCATGTAGCCCAGATAGGGCTGGTAGTCCTGGAAGGCCACCATGTAGCCGAGCAGCGGCACGTAGTGGAACACCACGAAGTAGAGGAAGCCGGGCAGGCAGAGCAGCAGCATCACCTTGTCGCGCTTGACGCGCTGCCACAGGGTTCTGCGGATGGTGCGGGGTACGGCTGGTGGCGCGGAAGCAGTCATGGAACGGTCCTGTTCGGCCGGGCGACGCAAGAACTGCGTTACTGCGGCGGCAAGTTAGTAAGCGTTTAACCCTGTCGTCAATAGATTCGGGCGAGCCCTGCTCGGACGCTCTTCTTCAATACGCACCTCCTGAACGGGATTTGCACGGCTTGACCTGCCAACTCGCAGATCCGCGCCGGACTTTGGGTTGACGATCGCCCGGAGGCGTCCTTAGCGTTCGGTCACCTGATAGAACACGTTTACTGTCCGGAGGCAGGGTGCGTACCACTGACCAGGTGTCGACCGGGGCCGAGACCTCGGCCACCGGCGCCACACCGCCCCCACGGCGGCCCCGTACGGTTCTGGCGATGCACTCCTCGGTCGTCGACGACGTCTTCCCACCCGCCGTGCGCGTCCGGCTCGAGGACACCGCCGACATCCGGCCGCCGCACGTCCTGCGCGAGTTCACCAGCCCGCAGGCGCGCGCCGCGCTCGCCGAGTGCGAGGTGCTGCTCACCGGCTGGGGCTGCCCACCCATCGACACCGCCGCGCTCGACGGCGCGCCGCGGCTGCGCGCGGTGATCCACGCGGCCGGCACCGTCAAGCCCTTCCTGGGGCGGGAGGCCTACGAACGCGGGATCGCCGTGTCGTCGGCCGCCGCCGCCAATGCCGTGCCGGTCGCCGAGTTCACCCTCGCGGCGATCATCATGGGCGTCAAGCGGGCCCTCCCGCTCGCCCATCTCTTCCGCGCACGGCGCACCCATCGCACCGACGCCGATCTGGACCGGCACCACTGGATCGGCACCCGCGGCCTGACCGTCGGGGTCGTCGGCGCCTCCCACGTCGGCCGCCGCGTGGTGCGGCTGCTGCGCGCGCTCGACGTCGAGGTCCTCCTGTACGACCCGTACATCGAGGACACCGAGGCCTCCCTGCTCGGCGTCGCCCGCACCGACCTGGACACCCTGCTCGCCACGAGCGACGTGGTCACCCTGCACGCGCCCGACACCGAGGAGACCCGGCAGCTGCTCGACGCCCGCCGCCTTGACCTGCTGCGGCCGGGCACCCTGCTGGTGAACACGGCACGCGGACCCCTCGTGGACACCGAGGCCCTGGTCGCGCACCTGGCCAGTGGCCGGATCGACGCAGTGCTCGACGTGACTGACCCGGAACCGCTGCCCGCCGACCACCCGCTGTGGGACCTGCCCAACGTCCTCATCACACCGCACCTGGCCGGTGCCCAGGGCAACGAGGTGGGCCGGCTCGGCGCACTCGCCGTCGACGAGCTCACCCGGTACGCGCACGGCGCCGCGCTCCACCACCCGGTCCGCCTCGACGACTTGGAGCACATCGCGTGACCGGGCCCACCCCGCACGGCATAAGCTCTGGGGCGGGCGGAGCAGGAACGGCACGGCAGGATCACCAGGGGGTGGGCCGGATGGCCCGGCAACGATCGACGGCGGCGGGCGGCCCCGGTCACCGCGAGCAGCGCCGCGCGACGGTGGTCGACGTCGCCAGGCACGCCGGTGTCTCCACCGCCACCGTCTCCCGCGTCATGAACCGCAACTACCCGGTCGCCGCCGCCACCCGCGAGCGCGTCGAGGCCGCGGCACGCGAGCTCGGCTACGTGGCCAACGCCCACGCCCGCGCCCTCGCCGGCAGTTCGGGGCGCACGGTCGGCATCATCGTGAGCGAGCTGATCGACCCGTTCTACGCGTACATCGCGCGCGGCGTCGAACGCGAGGCGACCGCGGGCGACCGGCTGTGCCTGGTGTGCTGCACGCAGGGCGACCCGCAGCGCGAGCTGGCCTTCATCGAGCTGATGCACGAGCGGCGCGCGGACGCGGTGGTGCTGGTCGGCGGGAGCGTCGACGACCCCGAGTACCGCGCGGAACTCTCGC
Organism: Streptomyces sp. NPDC051684; assembly: GCF_044453445.1. Classification (NCBI taxonomy): domain Bacteria; kingdom Bacillati; phylum Actinomycetota; class Actinomycetes; order Kitasatosporales; family Streptomycetaceae; genus Streptomyces; species Streptomyces sp. NPDC051684. Next base: position 257,406 of record NZ_JBITCS010000004.1, read on the forward strand.
GCAGGGCACACGAGTTGGCGGCGGACGGCGCCAAGCTGGTGCTGTGCGGGCGCCCCTCGCTCGGCGCGGACGTGCCCACGGTCGACGTGGAGTACGACAACGAGGGCGGCGCCTTCGCCATCACCGACCACCTGATCACCCGGGGACACCGGCGGATCCTCTATCTGGGCGGCCCGCCCGCCCTGTCGACGGCGCGCGACCGGCTCGCCGGACACCGGCGCGCGCTGGAACTGCGCGGCATCGAGCGCGTCCCCGAGCTGGAGCAGCCAGGCGCCTTCGGCCGGTCCTTCGGCTACCGGCGCATGTCGGAACTGCTGCGGGACGGGCCCGAGTTCACCGCCGTGTTCGCCGCCAACGACATCGTCGCCGCCGGGGCCGCGCAGGCCCTTGAGGAGGCCGGTCTCCGGGTGCCGCAGGACGTGTCGCTGGTCGGCTACGACGACATCCCGGTCGCCCAGGAGCTGCGGCCTCGCCTGACGACGGTCCGCATCCCGCTGGAGGAGATGGGCCGCCAGGCCGTGCGCGTCGCCCTGAACGGCGGGGACGAGGACGACTGGCGCGCGCCCACGACCGGCGCACTGCGCCTGGGCACCCACATCGTGGTCCGCGACTCCGTGGCACCCCCGGCGGCGCCGCCGGGCCGCGGCGGTCGGAAGCAGGGCTGAGGCGGCCGGAGGCCGAGCCGAGGCAGTCCGCGAGGGGCCGGGCCCGCACCGGTCACGACCCCGCAGCAGCGCGCCCCGCTGCTCGAAACTGCTCGCTTCGCGGCCACTTGGTGTAGTAACGAGCAGAAAATCGCGCCGGCACCTTGCCCCGACGCAGCAAACGCTTACATGCTGTCGCCCAGTTCGCACGCACCACGTCCCGCTCGTCCTTCCGACGTCCTTCGTCTCCTGGGGAGTCCCTGCATGCGCCCTGCCGACACGTCCCACGACCTCGCCGCCGCCGGCCGTCCCGACACACGCCCCGGCCCCGGGCGGCGCACGGTGCTCACCGCGCTGGCCGGTGCCGGAGCCGCCACAGGCCTCGCGCTCACTCTCGGGGCCGGCGCCGCGCAGGCCGCCACCGCCGCGACGGTGCGGCTGACGGCCCGTCCGTCCGCCGAGGCCGAGCGGCTCCGCCTCGGGCAGGCCCTGCGCGCCTCCGAGTTCCAGCCGACGGGCCGCTACGTCGCGGCCGACGCCCCGCTGCGCGTGGACGTGCAGCCGCACGACGACGCACTGCCCACCGTATGGATCGGCCGGTGGGACTACTACGCCACCCTGACCGCGCCCCGGCGCTACCCGCTGAAGCCGGGCGCCAACACGGTCACCGACCCGCACGGCGGCCCCGTCTACTTCTCTCTGGAGGGCAACGGCGAGCGGGCCACGGTCGCGTTCAAGAGCGGCAGCGTGCCCATGCCGGTGTTCACGCTCGGCAGCACCGAAGAGGACGAATTCCAGAGCCAGTTGGACACCATGACCGAGGTACCGGTCGTGGAACTGCACGGCCCGCGCTCGATCGTGACACTCACCCGCGAAGGCGCCCTCCTCTACCGGGACGAGAGCCACGCGGAGCTGCTGCGTCTCCTGGAGCAGATCATCGACGCCGAGTCGGCGGTCAGTGGGCTGAACGGCTCCAAGCCCGTGCACCGGCCCAAGGCGGGCGGCTACCACTTCACCGAGGTGTCGGTGGTGCCCTCCGGTGTCGGCGCGTACGCCACGCACGGCTACAACGGCTTCCCGCGCGCCTACCTCGACCGGGCGACGACGGCGCAGGGGCTGCGCACCCGCGGCTGGGGTCTGTACCACGAACTCGGCCATCTGCATCAGCAGTTCGCGTACAAGCCCGCCGCGATGACCGAGGTCACCGTGAACATCTACTCCCTGGCCGTGCAGCGGGCCCTGGGGCAGCCCTCCAACCTGCTGACCGTCGATCCGGCGACGGGGCTGAGCCCCTTCCAGTCGGCCCGCGCCAAGTTCGGCGCGGACGGGCTCACGTACGAGAAGTCCTTCGGGGCATACGAGAAGCTGGTTCCGCTGCGACAGTTGGAGCTGGCGTTCGGCGACTCGTTCTGGCCGCGGCTGCACCGGCTGGTGCGCGAGGAGAACCCGCAGTCGGCCTCCTCGGACTCGGCCGGGCGCTACCGCGCCCTCGCCACCTACGCGAGCCGGATCGCGGAGCGCGACCTCACCGACTTCTTCGTCACCACCTGGGCCCTCCCCATCGACGCGCAGGGGCGCGCGGAACTCGCCGCGCTCGAGTTGCCGAAGCCGTCCGTCGACCCCGCCACGCTGACCGACTGAACCGAAGGGCGAACACCGATCATGCAGCTGAGCAGACGCCGCACCCTGGCCCTCATGGGCGCGGGCGCAGCGGCGACGACACTTCCCCTCGGCCCCGGCTCCGGGATCGCCGCCGCGGCCGAGGACGACCCCTACGAGCCGCTGCTCGCGCGGGCGGCCGGGCAGCTCACCGGAGGCGAGGTCGACCCGGACGACCCCGATGTCGCCGCCGCGCTGGCCGCCCTCGACCAGCAGGCCGCCGGCTGGTGGCAGGCACTCGACCGCTCCGCCGGCCGCACGGCCCTGTGGTCCGATCTGGCCCCGGCCTCCGATCCGGGCATGTTCGGCCAGAGCTACACCCGGCTGCGCACCCTCGCCACGGCCTGGGCGACCCCCGGCACCTCCCTCACCGACGACGGCACGGTGCGCGACGCCCTCCTCGACGCGCTGCGCTTCCTGCGCACCACCGGCTACAACGACGCGCGCGCCGAATCCGGCAACTGGTGGTTCTGGGAGATCGGCGCACCGCGCGCGCTCCTCGACACCTGTGTCCTGCTGCGCGCGCACCTCCCCGCCGCCGATCTGTCCGCTTACCTCAAGACGGTCGCCAAGTTCGTCCCGAACGCCGACCGGCGCACGAACTCGCCCACACTGGCGGAGACGGGCGCCAACCGCGCGGACAAGGCCGTCATCGTCGCCCTGCGCGGCCTGCTCGCCGGCGACCCGGACGTCGTCGCGCTGGCCCGCGACGGCCTCTCGGACGTCCGGGACAGCGGCAAGAACAGCCTGTTCCAGTACGTCACCTCGGGCGACGGCTTCTACGAGGACGGCTCGTTCGTCCAGCACTCCTCGGTCGCCTACACCGGCACCTACGGAGGCGTCCTGCTCGGCAGCGCGGGACAGCTGATCGCACTGCTCGCCGACTCGCAGTGGTCCGTCACCGACCCTGCGGTGAAGGTGCTGTACGAGGCGGTCGAGCGCTCCTTCGTGCCCGTGCTCCTCGACGGCGTGATGATGGACGCGCTGCGCGGCCGCGCCGTCTCGCGCGAACGGGCCCGCGACCACACCGACGGCGCGGCCACCGCCTCGTTCGTCCTCCAACTCGCGGACGGCGCCCCGCAGTCGTACGCCGCCGGCTGGCGCTCGACCGTCAAGGGATGGATCCTGCGCAACAAGGACACCCCGTACCTGCGGCTCGTCGGCCTCCCCGCCCTGACCCGCGCGAAGGCCCTGCTGGCGGATACGGCGGTGCGCCCCGCGGAGCGGCTCACCGGCCACTACGCGTTCGCCGACATGGACCGGGTGGTGCACCGGCGGCCCGGCTGGTCGTGCGCCCTGTCCCTGTCCTCCAAGCGCATCGCGGCGTACGAGGCGGGCAACGGCGAGAATCTGCACGGCTGGTACACGGGCGACGGCATGACGTACCTGTACGACGGCGACGACCTCGACGCCTTCGGTGACGACTTCTGGCCGACGGTGAACCCGTACCGGCTGCCGGGAACCACCGTGGACACGCGCGAGCGCGCCGACCTGGGCACAGGCGCCGGAACCGGCACCTTCCGGCCGAAGAACGCGGTCGCGGGCGGCGCGGTGCTCGACTCCCGGTACGGGGCGGCGGCGATGGAACTGATCGCCGACGGGTCGACGCTGCGCGCCAAGAAGGCGTGGTTCCTCCTCGACAACGCGGTCGTCGCCCTGGGCGCCGGCATCACGGCGAGCGACGGCCGCACGATCGAGACAGTCGTGGAGAACCGGAACCTGCACGCCGACGGCGCCCCACGGCTCACCGTCGACGACCGGCCGCAGCCCGGCGAGCAGGGCTGGTCGGCGCGGCTCACCGACGCGCACTGGGCACACCTGGAAGGCACGGGAGGCTACGTCTTCCCGGCCGGTGGTCCGCTGCGCGTGCTGCGCGAGGAACGCACCGGGACGTGGCGCTCCCTCAACACCGGTGCGGACACCGGCGGTTCCACCACCCCGGTCACCCGGCGCTACGCCACCCTCTGGTTCGATCACGGCCCCTCCCCCGAATCCGCTTCCTACGCCTACGTCCTGCTGCCGGGCGCGACGGCCGCCGCCACCGCCGCGTGGTCCCGCTCCACCCCGGTGCGCGTCCTCACGAACACCGCGACCGTCCAGGCCGTCGAGTCGCCCCGGCTCGGGCTGCGCGCCGCGCACTTCTGGGCGGCGGGATCCGTCGAAGGACTGCGCGCCGACGGCCCGGGCACCGTCCTCGTCCGCCGCCGGGACGACGGCATCAGCGTCGCCGTGTCCGACCCCGGCCGCACCGGGACCACCCTGTCCGTCGAACTCCCCTTCCCCGTACGCCGCGTGGTCCGCGCAGACGACACGGTCTCGGTCACGCCGGGCCGCCGCCCGGTGGTCACGGTGCGCGTCGCGGGCTCGCGCGGCCATACGCACACCGTCGACCTCGTATAGCGCAGCCCTTTGTCCCGCCCGTCCCCACCGAGGAGCCGTCGAGCCACCATGCCCGCCCCGTACCTCTCCCTGCCGCCGACCGACCGCGTCCGCTCCCCGCTGACGGGATGGACCCGGGCCCACTGGGAGGCCCTCGCCGACCAGCAGTTGGCGGCGCTGCTGCCCTACGCGACGCCGGGGTTCGCGCAGTACCGGCTGCCCGGTCGTGGCAGTTGGTCGGGGGTGGTGCTGGACGGGCTCGAAGGGTTCGCTCGGACATTTCTGCTGGCCTCTTTCCGGATCGCGGGCGCGGGCAAGGACACGGCGGGGACCGGCAACGGGACCGAGGCCCCTGCCGTTTCCCACCTGATCGAAAGGTATACGCAGGGTCTGACAACGGGCACGGACCGTGACCACGCGGAGGCCTGGCCGGAACTCACCGACTGCTCCCAGCAGATGGTCGAGGCCGCCTCGATCGCGATCGGCCTGCACGAGACCCGCCCCTGGATCTGGGACCGGCTCGACGGCCGGGTCCAGGAACGGGTGGTGGACTGGCTCTCGGGCTTCGTGGGCGCCCGCACCTGGGACAACAACTGGCGCCTCTTCCAGGTGGTGGCCGAGCAGTTCCTGGCCTCGGTCGGCGCCCCGTACAGCCAGAGCGACATCGACGGCGGGCTCGACCGGATCGAGGACTGGTACATCGGCGACGGCTGGTACAGCGACGGCGACGGCCGCAATTTCGACTATTACGTCGGCTGGGCGCTGCACCTGTACCCGCTGCTGTGGGCGCGGATCGCGGGCATGGACGGCAACGGCGGTGGCGAGGACGACAGCGGGCGCGCGAAGGTCTACCGGGAGCGGCTCTCCCTGTTCCTGGAGACGTACCCGCAGTTCTTCGGCGCCGACGGCGCGCCCGTGCACCAGGGGCGTTCCCTGACGTACCGGATGGCGGCGACGGCGCCCGTCTGGCTGGGCGCGCTGGCCGACTGCACGCCGCTCGCGCCGGGCCTGACACGCCGTCTGGCCTCGGGCACCGCACGGCACTTCGCCGAGCGCGGCGTGCCGGACGAGCGGGGGCTCCAGCCCCTGGGCTGGTACGGCACGCACCTGCCGACCACCCAGCCGTACTCGGGCCCGGCCTCACCGTACTGGTCGAGCAAGGGTTTCCTGGGGCTCCTCCTGCCGGCGGAGCATCCGGTGTGGACCGACCGCGAACTCCCCCTGCCCGTGGAGCGGGAGACCCAGTACACGGTGCTGCCCGCACCGGGCTGGCTGCTGCACGGCACTCCGCACGACGGCATCGTCCGCCTCGTCAACCACGGCAGCGACCACAATCCGCTCGACGGCCCCGCCGACGACGACCCGCACTACGCCAAGCTCGCCTACTCCACGGCGACGGCACCCGAGTCCGCCCCGCACGCCTGGTCCCGCACGATCGACAACCACATCGCGCTGCTCGCCCCGGACGGCACCCCGTCGCGCCGCCTCCGCGTCCACCCCCTCACCTGCGAAAACCGCCGGGCTTCATCGCTCCACCACGTGCACCTCCCGGAAAGCGAGAGCGAGTTCCCGATCGAGTCGACGAGTGTGCTGCACGGCCCCTGGGAGCTGCGGGTGCACCGGGTGCGGGCCCCCGCGGGCAGCACGGTCCGCGAGGGCGGGCACGCGGTCGCCGACACCGCACGGCCGCATGCCGAACAGGGCCCGGGCTGGTCGTTGGCGCGCACCGATTCGGGACTGACGAGCGCGGTGGTGGCCCTGCACGGCTGGGACACGGAGGCCGGGGTCGCCCGCGAGGTGGCGGCGAACGCCTTCGGTCCCCACTCGGCGACCCCGTTCCTGCGCTCACTGCCCCACCCCGGCGGCACCACCGTCCACGTCACTCTGGTCGCCCTCACCCGCGACGCGGTGCACCCGCGGGCGCTGCGGGAGGCGATCGAGTGCACGGTCGACACGGCGGGCACGGTCGCGGTCACGTTCCCCGACGGCGAGGTGGTGAACGTGTCACCTCACTCGATCCAGCGGGCGGCCGCCTCGTAGGTGGTGTCCGGGGCGTCGTTGAACGCGATGGCCGCGGCGGGCGCGTACCGTCGGACCAAGTTGACGACCAGTTCGAGGAGTTCGGCCTGATCGTCCGAGTGCCGCAGCCCGCCACCGATGGTGACGCACTCCCACGGGTGGGCCCGCAGCGCGCTGCCGACGACGGCCTCGACGTCATCGCTTCCGTCGAGGCCGAACAGACAGGTCTCCACCGCCACGCCGTGTTCGGCGAACTTGGCGAGCCCCGCCTCGATGCGCGCGACCACCGGCTCGGGATCCCAGGGCCCCGGCACCCGACGCGGGTCGAACCCGATGACGAGGACGCGGGGTGCGGCGGCGGTGGCGGTGGCGGTGGCGGTGTCCATGGCCCGACGATACGCGGCGCGTGCCCGCTCAGGCCTCGGCGAGGACCTTGGCCGCGGGAGCGAACGGGAAGCCGAGGAGGTCCTCGATCGGCGCGTACAGCTCGGGCGTGTGCATCGTGGACGAGAGCAGCAGGTTCGCCGCCGGGGCCACCAGGACGGAGATCTCTTTCCCGACCTCGACGTCGGCGGAGGCGAGTGGCTGACCGGCCGCGTCGAACGTCGTGATCAGGTCGGGGAACGCGGCCTTGCGCTCGCCGCCGGACTCAAAGGTCATGTACTCGTTGACGAAGTGCAGCTCCGTGCCCACCGCGTCGTCCAGGACCGCGACGCCGATGTCCAGACCCTCCCGCTGTGCGCAGCGGTACTCGCGGACGGTGCCGGTCACCGCGATCTCGCCGCCGAGGTGGGCGGCCGCGCCCGCCGGCCCTTCCGCCAGGAAGCGGCGGCCGAGCTCGATGGCAGAGCCGATGGCGCCGGGGGCGCCGTGCCGCCTCGCGTAGGCGACCTCGACCGGGTTGCGGGCCACGCCCACCCAGCCGCCCGCCTCGATCGAGGCGCGGCGGACCACGTTGGAGGTGGCGTCGAGGGTGCCGGTGACGGCGCCCTCGACGTAGGTGTGCGGCTTGCCGCCCGCGTAGCCCTGGTAGGAGCGGTAGCCGTCCCGTGCGTGCAGGCCCATCGCGCCCATCTGACTGGAGGGGTGGGCGCGGCCGTTGCAGGCCAGGTCGATGACGGGCAGGCCGGTCATCGCGGAGTGGAACCAGCCGTTGATGGTGGTCTCGGCGCCGTTCTCGTTGGTGTGGATCGCGGCGAGCGGGCGCGGGAGGTCGCGGCGCAGCAGTTCGAGGGCGCGCAGCAGGTGGGTGGGCAGCACCTGCGGGTCGGGCGCGGCGGGGGCACCGACCAGGGCGACGGTGGCGGTCAGCGCGTCGTCGGCGAACTCGTCGGCGCTCCACAGTTCGGGCGTGCCCACCTGGAGGGCCAGTTCGGCGGTGCGCAGGCCCCGTGCGACGAATCCGCCGCCTCCGCCGCCGAGCACGGCTCCTCCGTAGACGGCTGCCTTGAGGTCGTCGTGCGTCAACTGTCGCTTCACAGGGGGCTCCTGGGTCGTTCTCGATGTACAGGTGGTGCGGGGTGTCCGAGTGGCGGGGGTGTGGCTGCGCGGAGGGTTACTTCGTCGCCGTCCACACGCCGTTGCCGAACGAATAGAGCGCGTCGCCCGCGATCGCTCCGCCGGCGAAGATCTCGAGGTTCTCCTTGGCCTTGGGGCCCAGGAAGCGGGGCGCGAGGACGCGGACGGCGAGGCCCGCGGCGACCATCCAGCCGGCCATGGGCGTCGTGATCAGCAGCCCGGTGGCGAGCATGATCCCGAGCTGGCGCCTCGAACCGCCGATGAGCTGGATGATCGCGCCCGGGATCGCCCACAAGGCCAGCTGCTTGGCCGTCTCCACCGACGGTCCTGCCTTGATGGCGGCGACGTACGCGGCGTCGATCGGCGCGGTCTGCCCCTTGGCGAAGAACATCTGGTACGAGACGGCCACGACGACGATCGCGATGCCGAAGCCGACCATCGCGGCGATCAGCTGCTGGCGGCGGCCCTCCAGTTCGAAGGCCGGGTCGGCGCCCTCGCCGCGCAGCAGGAAGCCCGCCTTCAGGTCGTAGCCCATGTCGGCGAAGGCCGGTCCGGTGGCCGCGGTGAATCCGGAGAGGACGACGAGGGCCTCGGGCGGGAAGCCGACGAGGATGCCGATCAGCAGCGTGATCAGGGCGATTGCGAAGGCGGGGAACCAGCCGGAGTGCATGGAGGCGATGCCGACGAGCAGTTCGTGCAGGAACGCGGCCACGGTGGCGTAGAGGACGAAGGCGATCAGCATGCCGACGCTCATGTGCGTGACGATGCCGGTGCCGAGTGAGAGCAGGACCGAGATGGCGAGGTAGGCGCCGAAGCCCAGGCGCAGGGACTTGCCGAGGCGCCGGGCGCCGTCGTCGGCAGGGGTGCCGGTGGCCGGGGCGGTCGCCTTGCGTGCCTTGAGGACCGTGCGGCCGACCTGGACCAGGGCGACCAGACCGGCGCCGATCATCATGCCGTGCGGCAGGTACATGGCGTTCAGGTCGAGGCCGAGCAGCGGCTCGGCGTAGCTGATGCTCAGCAGGCCCGCGCCGAACGCGGCCATCGAGGCGAGCCCGCCGATCAGGGCGACACCGAACGCGGACATCGGCAGCGCCAACGCGGCGCCCGCGACTCCCGTGACCAGGCCGAGCCCGAGCACCCCTGCCCGCCGGCCGCCCTCGTCGCCCGCCTTGATGGCCTCGGCGGCGGCGAGTCCCGGGGCCCACGGATTGCTCGCGGGGAAGGCCGGGGTGTCGTACATCCGGTACAGCAGCCAGGCGTCGACCAGCATCGCCACGGAGACGCCGATGAGCATCGGCACGATCATGTTGTCCAGGCCGAACAGGAACGGGATGCCGATCGGCAGGAACAGGCTGTTGGCCGCGCCGAAGGTGGCCGAGGAGATGCTCGTCTGCGCCAGGTTCTGGGCGTGCACCGAACGGAAGCCGCGGAAGGCGACGAGCGGGACGCGGGCGAGCGTCATCGCGGCCAGCGCGCCGATCAGCGAGGTGCTCGGGGTGACGCCGAGGGTGGCGAGCAGCTGTACGCCCACGATCGCGCCGAACACGCTGAGCACCACGGTCAGGACCAGATTGCCGGGAGCGAGCGCGCGGGGATGGCGACGCGGGGCGCCGCCCACGTCGTTCGTGCCCCCGGCGGCGGCCGTGGGCGGCCGCGCGGTGTCGGCGTTGGTGCTCATGCGTGCTCCTGAGGGTCGGCGCCGGTCGGCGACCTGGCGAGGTCTGGATCTGCCTGGTCGCGAACTGCCGAGTTCTATAATCTGGAACCAGATCCGAATATCTGGACCTGGATCATTCATAGCTGTCCGGCGCGCCGTCAAGCCCCATTGAGGAGTTCTCACGATGTGAGCCGTGCGCGGCCTGCGAAGGGGCGGTGCTGGTGACACCGCACGAACACATACGATCGGACCCGGAAACCGATCGGGGGAGGCACAGGAACCGGTGAGCACACTCGCCAACGCACGGGACGTGCTGCGCCTGATGGCGCACTTGCAGCGCGATGTCACCGTGACCGACGTCGCGGCCGAGCTCGGCCTGCCCAAGAGCTCGGTGTCACGGACGCTGAGCATGATGGCCGAGTACGGCTTCCTCGACCGCGACCCGCTGACCCGCGCCTACCGCCCCGGCGGCCTGATCATGGAGGCCTCGTACCACTTCCGGGCCTCGCGCGGCACCGTGTCCCTGCTGGAGGAGGAGGCCGCCCGCCTCGTCACCGACACCGGCTACACCGGGTACGTGGACGTGCTCGACGGAGCCGAGTCGCTGGTGCTGCACATGCGCATCGGTACGGCCGGCGCCCTCCAGGCATACACACCGGCGGGCACCCGGGCGCCCGCGTACGCCACTTCGATGGGTCGGGCGCTCCTGGCCCGCCTGGACGACGCACAGGTCACGCGGCTCGTCGACGCCCGCCTCGAGCAGGCGACCGGGACGGCCCCGCGGACCCGCGAGGAGCTGGTCGCCGTGCTGGCCCGGATCCGCGCCGACGGCTGGGACGTCTCGCGGGGCGAGTGGGTGTCGAACGTGGGTGGCATCTCGGCCGCCGTGCTCGACACCGACACGGGGCAGGTCTTCGGCATCGGCATCGCCCTGCCGGCCCCTGAACTGCGCGACGGGACGACCGAACGCTTCGGCACGGCGGTACGGGCGGCGGCCGCCCGCGTCGGCAAGCGCATCGGCGACCCGTACTGGCTGCGCTTCGACGCCGACGAGAGCTGACCCACCGTCACCGCGGCGCGAGCAGGCCCTCGATCACCTTGTCGATCCAGCCGGGACGCACTTCGCTGCCGAACGGGATCAGGGCGTGACTGCGCGCCAAATAGACCAGCAGCGACTGGTGGCCGATGCGGACACGGAGCCCACGCCCCGTATCGCGGGCCCGCAGCAGCACTCCGGGCGGACCGTCGGGGTCGACGACGGGGCACACGGTCACGTCGCCGACACCCGCCTGGCCGGACAGGCCTTCCGACAGCAAGTCCCGGGAGAACAGCCAGTGTTCGACCCGGCGGCCGCGCCGCGACACGGTCACCTCGACGACCAGGGGGTCGTCCTCGCTGTAGCGGAGCCTGACGTCGCACGGATCACGCACGCCACCGTCCGCCTCGCCCGCGAGCCCACGTACGGTCGCTTCGAGCTGCCGTTCACTACCCCTGTCAGGACCCACCCTGATCATTCCCTTCCCCGTGGACGCGCCGCGCGACGAGCCGTAGAACGACGCTCGAACTAACTTAGATACGGAGTCAGAAGTGCCGTTGGCATAGTCATCGATGACCATCAATCCCACGCAACCTGTTCGACCGTTCGCACGCCAGCACCAACGGGCTCGTATGATGCCGGGGTGCCGAAGCCGATCCCGGTGAACCGCCGTTCATTGATCGCCGCGTGGGCGGTGCTGTGCCTCGGCGGGCTCGCCGCCACCGCCGCACTGAACGCCTCCCCGACTCGGGAGCGACAGACCGAGCCGCGGCCCGAGAGGCAGTCCGCGCACGCCGATTGCGACGCCCGCATCGCGAAGCTCGACAAGTGGATGGCCGTGCGCGAGCAAGAGGACAAGGAGAGCGGAGACGCCACGCTCTCGGCCGTTCAGGTCGACCCCGAGGACGTGTGCCATGACGCGGTCGCGGAGCACCTGGACGCCCGGCGGTGAGCACACAGGTCTGACCACGGCAGCGGATCCTACGCCGCGCGTCACCTGTTCGTATGGACCTTCGCGCATCCCACCGCACAGCCCGCGCACGCGCGCGACAATCCGCTGCATGACGTTCGGCATCGTGCGGCGCCGTCCCGGCGAACTCCCCCGTGAACTCACCGGCTTCATCGGCCGGGCCCCTGAATTGACCCAGTTGGCAGCGGCGTTGGACAAGCAGCGCTGCGTCACGGTGGTGGGGCCGGGTGGTGTCGGCAAGACCCGGCTCGCGCTGCGCGCGCTCGCGGGCCGCACCACCGGGGCCGAGGCGCCGGTGTGCCTGGTGGAGCTGTCCGCGCTGCGCGACCCCGGACTGCTGCCGCACACCCTCGCCGCCTGCCTCGACCTTCCCGAGCAGTCGGGGCGGCCTCAACTAGACGTGGTGCTCGACCACTTGCGAGAGACGCCCGCGCTCATCGTCCTGGACACCTGCGAGCACCTGGTGGACGCCTGCGCCGAGCTCGTAGACGTACTGCTCCGCGAGACCGACGGCGTACGCGTCCTGGCCACTAGTCGGCAACCCCTGGACGTGCCGGGTGAGCACACCTTCCCGTTGTCGCCGCTGGGCGTGTCGGACGCGGGCGGCGAGGCGGTGTCGCTGTTCGAGCAGCGGGCCGCGGCCGTCGTCCCCGGGTTCGAGGTGACCGACGCCAGCAGGGACGCCGTGGTGCGGCTGTGCCGGCGCCTGGACGGCATGCCGCTCGCCATCGAACTGGCCACCGTCCGACTGCGCGCCGTGCCGTTGAACCAGCTCATCGACCGTCTGGAGGACCGCTTCCGCCTCCTGACCGGCGGCCGCCGCACCTCGCTGCCGCGCCACCAGACGCTGCGGACGACCATCGACTGGAGCCACGACCTGTGCGACGCCCGCGAGCAGCGGCTGTGGGCACGGCTCTCCGTCTTCGGTGACGTCTTCGACCTCTCGGCCGCCGAAGCGGTGTGCGGATTCGGCGAGTTGGGCTCGGACGAGGTGCTGGAGGTGCTCATCGACCTCGTCGACAAGTCGGTGGTGCAGCGGGTGGACGAGTTCGGGCCAGACACCGGCGTCGACGGCACCACCCGCTACCGGATGCTCGACACTCTGCGCGAGTACGGGGCGGAGAAGCTGGCCGCATCGGGCGAGGGGACCGCGGCACGCGACCGGCATCTGGCCCGCTACGTCCAGGCGGCGGACGAGTTCGACCGGCACTTCATCGACGACGACCAGCTGCCGCGCGTCCAGGCGCTGCGCCGCGAACACCCGGACATCCGGCTGGCGTTGGAGTACGCGCTCGGGCGCGGCGACCGGGAGCAGAAGGGTGCCGGGCTCGCCGGGGCGCTGTGGGGGTACTGGCAGATCACGGGGCTCCTCACGGAGGGGCGGTACTGGCAGCAGAAGGCCGCGGCGGCGTTTCCCGGGGCGACTCCGGAGCGGGCGTGGGCGCTGGTCATCGGCGGGTACATCAGGACGTTCCAGGGTGATCCGGTCGGTGCCGTGCCGGAGATCAAGGAGGGCATCGAGATCGCCGACCGGCTCGGCGAGTCCCTGATCCGCGCCCGCGGCTGGCTGTACCTGCACTGCGCGTACACGTTCGCCTGCGACTTCGAGCGCGCCGAGCGGGCCGCGGTGGCCGCCCATGAACGGCTCGCGGCGCTCGGCGACCTCATCGGCCTTGTCTGCCTGGACGTCCAGGCCGGATACCAGTACCACCTCTCGGGGCAGGACGACCTCGCCCTGGAGCGCAGCGGCCAGGGGCTGGCCCGGCTCGGCGCCGGCTCGAAGGAGTGCTGGCTGCGCGGTTTCGTGCACACCATCGTGGGGCTCAGCCACTACTCGAAGGGGGACCCGGGGGCGAGCGAGGCGGCCCTCAAGGAGGCGCTTCCACTCAAGGCGGCGCTCGGCGACGTGATCGGCTGCGGCTACGCGGTGGAGATCATGGCGTGGGCCGCGGCCCGGGACGGCCGGCACCGGCGGGCCGCCTGGCTGTTCGGCGGCTCGGACGCGCTGTGGCAGTCGACCGGCGGCGAGCTGCTGAGCGGCGCGCCGGTCTCCGTGGAGAACCACCGGATGGCGGCGGAGGCGACGCGCTCAGGGCTGGGTGGCGATGTCTACGAGCACCTGTGGCAGCTGGGCGCCACCGCGCCGCGCGAGGCACTGTTCGCGGCGGCGCTCACCGGCGCGAACGAACTCAGCGTGGAGCCGGCCGAGTTGCCGGGGCAGCGCAGGGCGGGTTCCGGAGAGTCGCTGACCCGCCGCGAACACGAGGTGGCACGCATGGCGGCGGACGGCCTGTCGAACCGGGAGATCGCCGAGCGCCTCTTCATCTCCCGCCGCACCGTCGACGCCCACATGGAACGCATCCTCTCCAAACTCGGCATCAGCTCCCGCAACCGCATCGCGGTGAAGCTCGCGACGGCGGGGACCGGGGAGTGACGCCCACCCTCGCGTACTGATCCACCCCAACCCGACCCCGTGCCTTGACAGTTGCCCACGGTCAGCAGATAGATGTACGGGGCACAAGGGGCTAAGGGGAGTGGTGGGAACGCGCATGTCGCAACGTGAACACGCCGCCGTCATGGGGCTGTTGGTACTGGTACTGGCCGCCGCGGCGTTCGCCGCCCGGCGCCCGCTGGCCCGCCGCACGGGGATGCCTCCGGCGGCGACGCTCGGCATGCTCCTGATGGCCGCCGTCTGCCTGGGGCTGACACTTCCGGACCAGTTCCAGGCCGGAGCGGCGGCGCGGCTCCAGTCATGTCTGAACGGGTCCTCGACGCGCGCCTTCCCCGGCGGACCGGTTCATCACGCCTTCAACGTGGTGGCCTGGGTGCCACTTGGCCTCTTCGGTGTCCTCGCGAGCCGTCGCCCCGCGGTGTTCACCCTCGCCGGATCCGTGGTGTGGGCACTCGTCGAGGTGGCACAGACCCTCGACCCGGAGCGCTCGTGCCAGCCGGTCGACTGGATGAACAACTCCCTCGGCATCCTGGCCGGCGCCGTCGTCGGCGTGCTCCTGCTCAGGCGGCCTTCCGCTCTTCGGACGTGAGGCCACGCAGCTTCCAGAGCCCGTGCAGGGCCAGCAGCGGCTTGCCGAGCAGCCATTCGCCGGGGCGGCAGTCGTCCGCCCGCACGAGCCGCTCGGCAAGATCGGGACGCTGCCGCCGCAGGTACGCGCGGGCCTTCAGGGCGTGCGCGGGCTGGGAGACGATCTTGATGCGCTGGACGTCCTCGATCATGGGGAGCACGTTCGTGATGTTCTCCCACGTCGTCGTCGACCGGTTCTCGATGAGCACCGTGCCGTCGAATCCGCATGCCGACTTCGCGTAGCCCGCCATCAGTTGGACCTCCGTGGCGCCGCTTCCGGCCGCCGCGCCACCGCTGAAGCGGACGGAAGACATCCGGGTCAGAAGCCCGGTTCGGACGGCAGGCCGTCGGCCGTGCGACCGGCGGCCCCCGGGCCCACGGCCAGGTCGTCCGCCGCTTCGGTCAGGGCGCGCAGCCCCTCGACCAGACCGGCGCGGATCCCGACGGGGAGGGTGCCGACGAGTGCGGCGACCTCGCGGTGGCGGTGGTCGAGCACCTGGCGTACGAGGGTGGCGCCGGACGGCGTGAGCCGGAGGACGACCTCCCGGCGGTTGGCCGGGTTGGCCTTGCGGTCGACCAGGCCGCCGGCCTCCAGCTTGTCCACCATGCGCAGGGCCGTCGACGCGTTGACGCCCAACGTGGCGGCCAGTACGGCGAGTTTGACCGGTCCGCACCGGTCGAGCACCACCAGCGTGCGCAGCTGCGGCAGTGTCAGCGTGGCGTCTACCGAGGCGAGGGCGCGGGCCGACAGGGCGACCAGGAGCCTGGACGCGGCCATGACCGTCTCGGTGACCTCCTTGGTCTCCTCGTCGACGCCCTGCGGGGACTCCTGGTCCACGCGCGGCGGTTCGTCGTCGTCACGCCTGTTCAGACCGTCCACCGCTGCCACTCTCTCCACATCACCCATGTTCACTATTGCAGTCTGCAATGTTACTCTCGGCGTATGCCCGCCCCGCATCGGCACGGCGGGGCCGGTTCGAGGAAGTGATGTCCGTGAGCAGTGAACTCGTACATCGAGGATATTCGTTCGTCTGCCTGAGCTGTGGTCATGGCTGGGAGGCCGAGTTCGCCATTCGGCTTGCCACCGACGACTACGGGAGGCTGCACGCCACGTACTACGTCGCCGAGCGTCGCGTGCCGTCGCCGCTCAGCGATGCGCGCTGCCCGGCCTGCGAGAGCCACCACGTGCGCATCCTGCGCCCTGGGCGGGTGGACTCCGCCCGTGTGCGGCACGAGGACTGACTGACCTCTTCCTCGCTCGCACGCCCGAAGGCTCTCGCCTTCCGCTCCACCCCGGGCAATGACGCCCACCCCTGCCCCGCACGGCCGCGAGCCGGCGGGCCGCTCCCGCGCGCCCGTAGGGCGGCAGGTTCCTGCCCGCTCACGCACCATGAAACCGGAGGCTTCGTGGCCACGCCCACAGCCGCCAGAGCTCCCCATGAGCCTGCCGCCGCCCAGCCGACTCCCCACGCCCATCCCAAGATCCCGCACCTGGGCGACTTCCACGTCATGCCGCGGGTGGCGGTGATCGCCGCGCTGGCCGTGCCCGTCGGGGCCGCGGCGGCGCTCGTCGCCGTGGGCCTGCTCAAGCTGATCGCCCTGTTCACCAACCTCTGCTTTCACGGCCGCCTCTCCTTCGGTGACACCACGCCGGCGACCACCTCGCACTGGTGGCTGATCCTGTTCATGCCGATCGTCGGCGGGCTCGTCATCGGCGTGATGGCGCGCTACGGATCGGAGAAGATTCGCGGCCACGGGATGCCGGAGGCCATCGAGTCGATCCTCGTCGGGCGCAGCAAGGTCCAGCCCCGGATCGCGGTCCTCAAGCCCGTCTCGTCCGCGGTGTCCATCGGGACCGGCGGCCCGTTCGGCGCCGAGGGGCCCATCATCATGACCGGTGGCGCGGTCGGCTCGATCCTCGCGCAGTTCCTGCGGGTGACCACCGACGAACGCAAGACCCTGCTGGTGGCGGGGTCCGCCGCGGGCATGGCCGCCACGTTCAACGCCCCGTTCGCCGCGATCCTGCTCGGAGTCGAGCTCCTGCTGTTCGAGTGGCGGCCGCGCTCCTACATACCGGTCGCGGTCGGCGCCGTCACCGCGACGCTCGTGCGCGGCCCGATCCTCGGCACCGCTCCCCTGTTCGCGGGAGCGCACGTTCCCGACCGGCTGCCGCTGTCCGCGTACGGGCTGTGCGTCGTCGCCGGAATCGGCGCGGGGCTCCTTGCCCTGGTCGCCACCTGGCTCGTCTACTTCTCCGAGGACATGTTCGCCCGGATCCCGCTGCACTGGATGTGGTGGCCGGCCATCGGCGGGGCGATCATCGGCATTGGCGGCCTGGTCGAGCCGCGCGCCCTGGGCGTCGGCTACGACGTGATCGACCAGCTGCTGACCGGCCGCGCGACCGTCGGCCTGATCATCGGCATCCTCCTGGTCAAGACTCTGATCTGGGGCCTGTCGCTCGGTTCGGGCACCTCCGGAGGCGTCCTCGCCCCCATGTTCATGATCGGCGGCGCGCTGGGGGCCGCCGAGGGCCTCGTCTTCCCCGCCGTCAGCCCCGGCTTCTGGGCCCTGGTCTCGCTCGCCGGTGTCCTCGGCGGTGTCATGCGCTCCCCGCTCACCGGCATCGTCTTCTGCCTCGAACTCACCCATGAGGTCAACGCCCTTGTCCCCATGGTGATCACCGCGTCCTCCGCGTACCTGCTCTCGGTGATCATCCTCAAGAGGTCCGTGCTCACCGAGAAGATCGCGCGCCGCGGACTGCACCTCACCCGCGAGTACTCCGTGGACCCGCTGGAGGTCCACCTGGTGCGCCAGCTCGACACTTCAGCGCCCGCCCGCACGCTGCACGCCGACGCGAGCGTCGACACGACCGCCGCGCGGCTGCGCAGCCTGCGGGACGAGCACGACGCGTCGGGTGTGCCGGCCCAGCGCCTCTTCCCGGTCCTGGACGGCGCCGCCACCCTGACCGGCGTCGTCACCTCGGACCAGGTACTGCGGGCCGCCCCCGACGACACCCGGCCGCTGAGCGCCCTCGCCGGGCCGCCGGTCGTCGCCCACCCCGACGAGACCCTGCGGACGGTCGCCAACCGGATGGCCGCCCACCACGTCACCCGTGTCGTCGTCACTCCGCGCGACGAACCGGACCGCGTCGAGGGCATCCTGAGCCTCAGTCAGCTGTTGGAGGCCCGCCGCGTCGATCTCTACGAGGAGCAGCACATGGAGCGGACGTTCCTGCGCGGTCGAGCCCCGGTGCAGGCGGCGAGGTAGCCCGCTCGAACGCAAGGTGCCGCCGGGGCCCAGGAGGGGGCGGAAGGTCCCCGGCGGCGACCACCTTGCAGAAGGAACGTTTCCACACCTCACGCCCGAACCTGCGCAAACGCGCCGTCGCGGCCCGAAAGTATGGCGGCCAGAGCTTCGGCCGCTCTCGTGCTCATGTGTTCGGATCGGGCCGATATCCTGGACGGATGGCGGAGAGAACCCGCGGTGAGCCGCAGATCGATGGACGCTCCACCCGCTGGGACGGGCACAAGGCACAGCGTCAGGTGAAGTTGGTGGACGCGGCTGTCGCGCTCATCGAGGAGGAGGGCGCGCACTTCCGGATGCAGCGCCTGGCGGAGCGCGTGGGGCTGCCGCGGTCCGTGCTCTACCGGCACTTCAAGGACCGCGCCTCCTTCGACGAGCTGATCCGCCGGCGGGTGGTGGAGTCGTTCGTGAAGCGGATGGAGCCCACGCTCAGCTTCGAGGGCACCGTCGAGGAGTCCGTGCACCGCGTGGTGGGCGCGCACCTGGACTGGGTGTTGCAACACCCGCGCCTGTACGCCTACATGGGCGTCGCCGAGCACGCCATGGGGGACGGCTCGCTGGTGGCGGACACGAAGACGGCCATCGCGCTGATGCTGAGCGAGCGGTTCAGCGACGTACTCGCGGCGCTCGGGGTGAAGGGGACGCCGATCCGCTCGGTGGCGGTCGGCATCGTGGGTTTCGTGGACACCGCGGTCAACCAGTGGATGCGCGATCCCGAACGCGAGCAGACCGAGGACGAGTTGCGCGCCATGCTGTGCCGCTCGGTCTGGGCCGTACTGGAGGCGACACTGCGCGACCTCGGCGTGGAGCTGACGCCGCAGCAGCGGGTGGCGGACGTGGAAGGGGTCTGAGCGCGGCGCTGCCGGCCGGTGTCGACCGGCCGGCAGCGCCGCAGTACATCAGCCCGTCGCGACCGGAGTGGCCCGCGCGGCCTGCCGCAGGGCCTCGGTGTCCGTAAGCTTGACGCGGGGGCGGCCCTGGGCCTCACCCGCCGCCCGTTCCGTACGGTCGATCGCCTGCCAGGCCGTCAGGCCCAGGGCGTCCGGCGCCGCCGTGGCGCCGGGCTCCGGCTGCGGGAGGCGGCCCGCGGCGAAGTCGTCGAGGAGGGACTCGACGGTCTCGTGGGCGCAGGTCTTGTTCGTGCCGATGAACCCGGTCGGGCCGCGCTTGATCCAGCCCGCGACGTAGACACCGGGCTCGACCCGGCCGCCCTCGTGCGGGACGGTCGCGCTGTCCTCGTCGAAGGGCAGCCCGGGGACGGGCCGGGCGCGGTAGCCGACGGAGCGCAGCACGAAGCCGGTCTCCAGGGTCTCGGTGGCACCGGTGGGGCGGGCCCGCACGGTGCCGTCCTCATCGGTGTGCAGGGTGGTCGGGCTGATCTCCAGGGCCTGTACGCGGTCCTCACCGATGAGGCGTGCCGGTCCCGCGAGGAAGCGCAGCGTGATCCGGCGGCGGCCCTCCACCGGTGTACGCGTGGCCAGTTCGGCCAGCAGCCGGGTCTTGTCGTTGGTGTCTGCGGCCAGGCCCTCGGGCCAGCCCTCGATGCTCACGTCCACGTCCTTGAGGGCGGCGAGCGCGAGGAGTTCGGGGACGGTGAAGGCGGCCTGCGCGGGCCCGCGGCGGCCGAGCAGCACAACCTCGCGGACCTTGCTGTCACGGAGGGCGTCCAGCGCACGGTCGGAGATGTCGGTGCGGGCCAGGGCGTCGGGGTCCGCCGTGAGGATGCGGGCGACGTCGAGGGCGACGTTACCGTTGCCGATGACGACCGCGCGTTCGGTGTCGAGGGGGTGCTCGTCGTGGGCGCGGTCGGGGTGGCCGTTGTACCAGGCGACAAAGTCCGTGGCGGAGATGCTGCCGGGCAGGTCCTCGCCCTCGATGCCGAGGCGCTTGTCGGTTGCCGCGCCCACCGCGTAGAGCACCGCGTGGTGCTCGCGCAGCAGATCGGCGTGGGTGAGGTCGGTGCCGACCTCGACGCCGAGGCGGTAACTGAAGCCGGGCTGCGACTCGATGGTCCGGAACAGCTCGGTGACCTGCTTGGTGTCCTGGTGGTCGGGTGCGACGCCGGCCCGCGCGAGCCCGTACGGGGTGGGGAGCCGGTCGTACACGGTGACACGGGCGCCGGGATGGCGCAGCAGCTCGTCGGCGGCGAAGAGCCCGGCGGGCCCCGCGCCGACGACGGCGACGGACAACTCGCCCTGCGGAAGAGTGCGTTGCTTGGGCACGACGTACATGGGTGCACGGTCGTCGTGCGGATTCTCCTTGTAGTAGCCGGCGTTCAGCTCCAGGAACGGCAACTCCGCCTCACTGAGCGCGGTGTGGGGCTTGAGTGCGTCGACCGGGCAGGCCGTCGTGCAGGCGCCGCAGTCCACGCAGGTGCGCGGATCGACGTACAGCATCTCGGCGGTGGCGAAGCCGGGCTCGCCCGGGGCGGGGTGGATGCAGTTGACCGGACAGGCCAGCACGCAGGAGGCGTCGGCGCAGCAGGATCGGGTGACGGCGTACGGCACGGCGGGCTGGTCTCCGTTCGGGCGTTCAGGAAGAGCGGTGCGGGGCTGACGGGGACTCGGTCAGCGCTGGTGAGCGGTCAGTCGGTGAGCGGGGCAGGCTCGCCGCGGAAGCGTGCCGGGCGGCCGTCGATGCGCAGGGCGCGCCACAGCGGGCGGGACACCTTGTTCATCAGGCCGATGTCCTGGGCGAGCATCCGCACGTCGGAGAAGAGCTCCTGGAGCATCTTCTGACCGGCCTCGGACTTCCAGAAGACCTCCTTGATCACCCAGTCCGGGATGCCGACCAGCTCGGCGGACTTCTTGTCGGGGATCATGATGACGTCGCACAGGATCCGCATGATCAGCGGGAAGAGGACGGACAGCGCGCCGCGCCGGGCCTTGCCGTAGCGCGGGACGCGCAGCCGCAGGAACTCGTGGGCGAAGGAGATGTGCCGGGCTTCCTCGGCGATGTGGATCTGCATGATCCGCTGCGGCAGCGGGTGCACCGGCTCCCCGCTGCGCAGGGCGCCCTTCTGGAGGTGGTCGATGGGCTCCTCGCCGGCGAGGATGCCGGTGAAGAACGCCTCGGGGTAGAGCGAGCCGAACAGTGGGAGGACCCGGCTGAGCTGGCGGAACCAGCGCTTGCCGCCCGGGGTGTCCACGCCGGTGCGGTTGACCAGCTCCTGGAACATCTGGGTGTGGTGGGTCTCTTCCGTGATCTCGTGGGTGAGATACCTGAACTCCAGGTTCTGGTTGCCGAGTTGGTAGATGTAGTCGAGCGCCCCGCGCATGAGCAGGTTCTCGAACTGCATGCCCACCTTGGCGATGACCGCCCAGCGCCAGATCCCGATCCGGATCTGTGTCTCGAGCGACTGCTCCTGGTACCAGCGGTGGGCGCCGAGCGCGTCCGCGGACGTGAGCACCCACCGGGTGTCCGTGGCGTCCACGGCGAACTCGGGGTCGTCCCACTTGATGTCGATGAAGGCGTTGAAGTTGACGTTGACGGAGCCCTCGGACAAGGTCCGCAGGCGCTCGTCGTAGACCTTCCTGGACAGCTTCGGGGTCATCTTCGTCCTCGATTGTCGTTGGTAGGGGCGGTGCTGGCAGACGGACGGGCGGACGGTCAGGCGGCGCGGGTAGGTTCCTTGACCTCGGCCGTCCTGCCCGCCTTCCCGAAGCGCAGCGGGCCGTCGTCGATGGGGGCGTTCTGGAGCATGGCGCGGTCGCGGTAGTAGTTGTTCCACAGCCGCCACGGGTCGCGGGTGCCCTGGCGCGGCATGACCTTGTCGGCACGCGCGATGTACCCGGAGGTCAGCGCCTCGCCCATGACGGAGAACTCGGAACGGTCGGCGTCGGAGGCCACCGGGGTGGCGATGTCGTGTCCGTTGCTCCGCATGTGGGACAGCAGGCGGGCGGTGTAGTCGGCCGCGAGGTCCGCCTTCAGGGTCCAGGAGGCGTTGGTGTAGCCGATGACGAGCGACATGTTGGGCACGCCTTCGAGCAGTACGGCCTTGTAGAGCACGCGGTTCGTGACATCCACCGGGACGCCGTCCACGGTCACGTCCATGCCGCCCATGAGACGGACGCTCAGGCCGGTCGCGGTGACGACGATGTCGGCCTTCAGCTCCTCGCCGGACTTCAGGCGGATGCCGTCGGCGGTGAACGTGTCGATGTGGTCGGTGGCGATGGCCGCCTTGCCGCGCTTGAGCACCTTGAACAGGTCGCCGCCGGGCACGACACAGAGCCGCTGGTCCCAGGGCTTGTAGTTCGGGCTGAAGTGCCGCATGTCGACGCCCTTGCCGGCCTGGGCGCGCACGAGCCCGAGCAGCGCCTTGCGGGCCAGGCGGGGATACTTGCGGCAGAAGGCGTAACTCCCGCGCTGCAACGCGATGTTGCGGGCCCGCACCACCTTGTGGGTGAGGCGGGCGGGGGCGCGCAGCTTCTTCATGACGGAGGTGAGCGGGTCGACCTCCGGCAGGGCCAGGACATACGTGGGCGAGCGCTGCAGCATGGTGACGCTCTCGGCCGTGTCGGCCATCGCGGGCAGCAGCGTGATGGCGGTGGCGCCGGAGCCGATGACGACGACGCGCTTGCCCGCGTAGTCGAGGCCCTCGGGCCACTGCTGGGGGTGGACCAGCGTGCCCCGGTAGTCGGCCTCGCCCGGGAACTCGGGGCGGTAGGGCTTGTCGTAGTCGTAGTAGCCGGTCGCGCCGACGAGATAGCCCGCGCTGTACGACTCGCGCTCGCCGGTGCCCTCGTCCTCGACCTCCACCGTCCAGCGCCCGGTCTCGTGGGAAAAGTCGGCGCTGAGGGCGCGGCGGCCGAAGCGGGTGCGCTCCAGGATGCCGCCGTCGGCCGCGGCGTCCTCCACGTACTGGCGGATCCGCGCGCCGTCGGCGAGGATACGGGCGTCGCTCCAGGGCCGGAATCCGAAGCCGAAGGTGGGCATGTCGGAGTCGGACCGGATGCCCGGGTAGCGGAAGAGGTCCCAGGTGCCGCCCACGCGAGCGCGGCGCTCGAGTACGACGACCGAGGCCCTGGGGTTGTCGCGCAGGACATGGCGCGCGGCGCTGATGCCGGATATTCCGGCACCGATGACCAGGACGTCGACGTGCTGCTGCTCCATCGCGGAGGGTCCTCGCTCTCGCTCGTGAGCCCCTGAGAGAGACAGGGACGGAGGGTTCAACGCCGCTCGGGGCGTTGGCGGTACTCAGACACGTGGTTCTCATCTGCGCGGTACCCGCAATTTACCTGCGACACTCTGTTTCAGATACCGCTGGTAACGTGACGTGGGTCACACAGTGGGACTGGTGAATTCGGCCGAACATCCGCAGCCGACACAGAAGTTGGCGACGGGCGTGACGTCGTGCCTGGTGGTCGTGGTGACGGCGCCCGACAGGCCCGCCCCTCCGGGTGGGGTGCACCGGGAGCGGGTGCGATTGAATACGGCCTCATGAACGAAAGTGGGCGCGCCGCCAGCCGGACTGCGGTGCTCGTGTGTCAGGGCCGGGCGGCCACGGACGGGCGGGCCGGTGCGGGCAGGTTCGCGGATCCGGTGGCGGCGCGGCTGCTGCGGGGCGCGGAGCGGGTGCCCGTGGACGAGGTGCGGGCGGGCACACCGCCGAAGGACTGGCGGGCCCGGATGACGTACGAGAGCGTACGGGCGTGTGCCGAGGTGGCCGTGCCGCGCACGGTCGCCATCGACGAGGCCCTGCGCGCCCGTCCGACCGGCCAGCTCGTGATCCTCGGTGCCGGCCTCGACACCCGCGCCTGGCGGCTGGCCGAACTCGCGCGGACGGATGTGTGGGAAGTGGACCATCCCGCCTCCCAGCGGGACAAGCGGGCCCGGCTCGCGGAGGCCGCCGGGCCGGCGCCCGTGGCCCGTTCAGTGCGCTTCACGCCCGTCGACTTCGCAGCCGACGACCTCGGCGCCGCGCTGGCCGCCGCCGGGCACGACGCGGCCGCGCCGACGACCTGGCTCTGGGAGGGCGTCGTCCCCTACCTCACACGCGCCGAGGTCCGCGCGACGCTGGCCACGCTCGCCGCGCGCACGGCTCCCGGCAGCGCGCTCGTCGTCAACTACCAGGCACCCTCGGTGCAGGCGGCCGCGGGACGCCTGCTGACACGCGTGCTCCGCAGTTCCGTCACGGCGGGCGAGCCGTGGCGCTCGCTGTGGAAGCCGCGGCAACTGGCGGCACTGCTCGCGGAACACGGTTGGTCGGTGACATCGGACGACTCCCTCCTCCCCCTCGCCGAATCCCTCGGCAGCCCCGCGCGGGGTCGGGCGTCCTTGCGGTCGGGGCGGGTTGCGGTGGCAGAGACGTCCCCGCCCAGGAACCAACCGCCCGCGCACTGACGGCACCCCTCCGTCGCCCCAACAGCCCTTGCGACCCCATCCATTGACGGATCCCCTCCCCCCGGACAAAGATCGACTGGAACCGTACCGACAACGTTGTCCAACGAGAGGGTCGCGATGAGAGCGTCGCCGTCATCGAGCTCGCAGAACTCACCGAGACCGCCCAGGTCCCTCGCACCGCGCCGCTCCCCGCGCGCGCTGCGATCGCTGATACGCACCGTCACCGCCGCGTTCGTCGTCACCACGGTGGCCGCCGCCACGCTCACCCCCGGGGTCGCGAGCGCGCGGGAGGCCGGACCCGGCTTCGCCGCCGATCCGACGAGCCTCGTCGACACGTCGATCGGGAACAACGGCGACGGCACCACCTTCCCCGGTGCCGCCTCCCCCTTCGGCATGGTCCAGCTGAGCCCCGACACGCAGCTGAACAAGTACGCCTCGTACGACTACGCGCAGGACACCATCCTCGGCTTCAGCCACACGCACCTCTCGGGCGTCGGCTGCCAGACGATGGGCAATATCCGGTTCATGCCGACCACGGGCGCGGTCACCTCGTCCGACCCGGCGCAGTACGGCGCGAAGTTCAACCACGACAACGAGACCCGGTCGCCGGGCTACTACGGCGTGAAGTTCGACAACGGCATCAAGGCCGAACTGTCGTCGACCCGGCGGACCGGCCAGCACCGCTACACCTTCCCCAGCGGTTCGGGCGCGGAGAACGTCCTCATCGAGGCCGGGGAGAGCAACGGCAGCACCTACGCCGGAGACATCAAGGTCGTCGGCGACAACACCGTCGAGGGGTGGGTGCAGGGCGGCAACTTCTGCGGGGAGACCGGCAAGGAGCGCTACCGGGTCTTCTTCAGCGCCAAGTTCAACCGGTCGTTCTCGACGTTCGGCACCTGGAGCGACGGCACGCTCACCCCGAACCAGCGGGAGGCCACGCGGGGCGACAAGCGCGCCGGTGCCTGGCTGTCGTTCGACCCGGCCAAGGGTGACAAGGTCGGCGCGTCGGTGGGCCTGTCCTACACCTCGGTGGACGGCGCGCGCCTCAACCGCGGCGCCGAGCAGCCGAGTTCGTTCGACCGGGCCCGCTCCGGCGCGCACGACGCCTGGAAGGCCGAGCTGAACCGGATGCGCGTCGCCGGCGGCTCCACCGCCGATCAGCGCACGTACTACAGCGCCTTGTACCGCTCGCTGCTGCACCCGTCGATCGGCTCCGACGTCGACAACCGCTATCGCGGCTTCGACGACAAGGTGCACCGCTCGGACTCCCCGTACTACCAGATGTTCTCGCTGTGGGACACGTACCGCTCGCAGAACCAACTGGTGGCGCTGCTGCACCCGGACAAGGCCGCCGACATGGCCAAGTCCCTGCTGCGTGTCTACAAGGACGGTGGCTGGCTGCCGCGTTGGGGCCTCGGCAACAGTGAGACGAACGTGATGAGCGGCGACCCCGTGACACCGTTCATCGTCGACCTCTACAACCGCGGCCTGCTCGACGACCGCACCTCGCGCGAGCTCTTCGACGCGCTCTGGAAGAACGTCAACGAGGTCCCGGCCGACCAGTCGACGTTCCGTGGCCGTGACGGCAACCCGACGTACGTCAAGAAGGGCTTCGTCGGCTACCAGGACCTGCCCGGCTACAAGTTCGGCGACAGCCGCCAGGCGGGCTCCGCCACGCTGGAGTACGCGCTCGGCGACTGCGCCCTGTCCACGATGGCCGACGGCCTCGGCCACCGGGACAAGGCCGCGATGCTCGCCTCACGCTGCGACAACTTCACCAAGTTGTGGGACGCGAAGGTCACTTCGCAGGGTTTCACCGGCTTCCCGGTGACGAGGAACGCGGACGGCAGCGCCGCCGGTGACACCGACCCGACGCAGTCCGGCGCCTTCCACGAGGGCACGGCGTGGCAGTACCAGTGGCTCGCGCAGCAGAACCCGCAGGCGCTCTACGGCCTGATGGGCGGCAAGAAGGCCGCCGAGCAGCGCCTCGACAAGTTCTTCGACATGCCGACCGTGCTCAGCGACCCGGCAAAGGCGGCCAAGGACTCGTGGGTGACGGGCGCCTACGACTACCACAACAACTTCGCGTTCAACCCGAACAACGAGCCCGACTTCCACGCCCCGTGGATGTACGCGTGGACCGACACCCCGTGGAAGACCTCCGCGGTGCTGCGGGCCATGCGGACGCTGTTCACCGACGACCCGTACGGCATGCCCGGCAACGACGACCTCGGCGCCACCTCGTCGCTGCTCGTCTTCGCCATGGCCGGCGTCTTCGAGGTCCAGCCCGGCTCGGCGAAGTACGTCCTGTCGGCCCCGATGTTCGACAAGGTCGAGATCCGCCCGGCGCACGGTCGCGGGATCAGCATCGAGGCTCCGGGCGCGGACGCCTCGAAGCACCAGTACGTGTCGTCCGTGACCACGGGCAAGGGCACCGCGCTGCGCCGGAGCTGGCTGTCCCACAAGGACCTGCTCGGAGCCGGCACGATCGCGTTCAAGCTCTCCGACAAGCCGACGACCTGGGGCGCGGGTGTCGCGCCGCCGGCGGTGGCCGGGGACTGAGGCGGTGCGGCGCGGCTCCTCGTCCACGGGGAGCCGCGCCCCACTCCGGGCGCCCCGCCGCGAAAAGCGTTTGTGCGAGAGGGCCCCGGGGTGGTCCGGTGGCTGCGTGATCGATCGTGATGACGCGGCTGACGATGCAGCAGCTGACGCGGAAGCCACTGTCCGGCCGTCGACGATGGCGTGGGTGCGGCGAGGGCTCGGGGACGGGGAGCGGGTCGTTCGGGTCGAGGCGTTGCACGGTGGTGTCACCGCCGAGATGCGGCGGCTGACCATCGCCGGGCCCGGTGACACCCGACGTGAGCTGGTGCTGCGGAGTTACGTGGACCCGTTCTTCGTGGCACGTGCCGAGGAGGCGCTGGACCGGGAGGGCAGCGCGCTGACCGTGCTCGCCGGGGCGCCGGACGTACCGGCTCCCGGGCTGGTCGCGGCCGATCCGACCGCGGCGCACTGTGAGTATCCGTCACTCCTGATGACCTGCCTGCCGGGGCGTGCGCTCCTCGGCGACGAAGGGCTTGAGACACGTGTCCGGCTGCTCGCGCGGCAGCTCGTGGCGATTCACCAGGTGTCCCCCGACGAACAGCCGCCGAAATACGAGGCGTTGACCACCGCCGACACCGTCGTGGTTCCCGAGGGCGCCGACGCCGCCGCGTGGGCCGCGGCCGTCGACGTCATCCGTGAGCCTGCGCCGCCCTACGAAGGGCGCTTCCTGCACCGGGACTTCCACCCCGGCAACGTCCTGTTCGACACACCGGCGACCCGGATCACGGGTGTCGTCGACTGGGCCGGTGCCTCGTGGGGACCCACGGACCTGGACGTGGCACACACCTGCACCAACCTGGCCCTGGTGCACGGGCCGCAGTGGGGGCAGCGGTTCGCGGACGCGTACGAGGAGGCCGGTGGGGTGCTCACCGGGGAAGCGGACGAGCGGCTGTACTGGCGGGTCCGGGATGCGCTGGCGTTCTCGGAGGAGGTGGCCGTGGTGGCGCGGCCGTGGCGGGAAGCGGGGAGGACGGAGCTGACCACGAGCGTGGTGGAGGGGCGGCTGGATACCTATGTCAGCGGGCTGATGTCGTCCGCGTGACGGCGTGCGTGGCAACGGGTCGCCGACACACCCGATTCGGTCAACGCCGCGGGCCGAACGACAGCCCCCTCCCCCTCCCCTCTTCTCTCCTCTCCTGCCCCCCTCCTCCCCGGACGTCAGTAGCGATGCCCCGGCCAGTGCGGATGCGTCCAGCGGTCCTCGTCGGTGAGAGCGAGCAGCGCTGTCCGGCGCTGCACTTCCTCCGAGCCACCGGCGGCGCGGAGCCGGGCGGCGGCGTGGCCGTGGAGCCAGGCGGCCAGCTCGGCGCACATCCGGTCCTCGTCGTTCTCGTACCAGTTGACGTACCACGGGAGCCGGTCGCCCAGCAGCTCGTACTCCCACTCCTCGGCGGCCTCGGCGAGCCGCTGGTCGCTGAGGGGGCCGGTCCGCCGCTCCCACTCGGCGAGCCAGGGGGCGACCGTTCCGGAGGCCTCGGCGCACGCCGCCATGACCTGGTGCGCCGGGACGGCGGCGTCCGGATCGGTGAGGCTCTGTGCCCACCAGGCGTGCAGGAACTCGCGTACGGCGGCGGCCTGACCGTCGGGCCACCGCTGCCAGTGGCCGCGGGCGAAGGAGCCCCCCGCCTCCTCCAGCCCGAACAGCGGATCGACGCGACCGGCCACCAGGGCGGCGGCGAATTGCGGAAGGATGCGGCGCAGCACGGCGCCGTGGTCCGTCCAGTCGACGGCCTGCCATGTGCGGCGCAGGAGGTCTGGATCCAGCTCCACGTCGGGCACCTTGAGGAGGGCCAGTTCCTCCTCGCTCCCCCAGTGGCACGTGCAGTTGGCCTCGTCCGGGCGTGCGGTCGCTCCGCGGAAGACCGTGGCGAGGTCGGCCAGGGCGGCGTCGAGTCTGCGCCGGGCGGGGGGTGCGGCTGGATGCATGAGGTGGACCCATACCTTCAGGACTCCGGAACGGCCTGCGCCGTCCGAAGATCCCGACCTTACTGGAGGGGTCGGAACCGTACGACCTGTTATTCGATGGTGGGTGTCCGAGCTCCCGGGGCCAGGACGGGGAGCGACGACAGCCCGCGGACGAGGCGGGTGCGCCGCCACGCCAACTGGTTTCCCGGTACGGCGAGTTGGATTTCTGGGTGGCGTGCCAGCACGGCTCGCAGCACGATCTCCATCTCCGCCCTGGCCAGCGGCGCACCGACACAGCGGTGGATGCCGTGGCCGAACGCGAGGTGAGGGGCGGCGTCCCGGTCCGGATCCAACTCGTCCGGATCCGGGAACCGCGCCGGGTCCCGGTTCGCCGCTCCGAGCGCTACCAGCACCGGGGCGCCTGCCGGGATCTCGGTGCCGCCGAGCGTGACGGCCTCCGTGGCGTACCGGAAGGTGGCCGTGCTCACCGCGGAGTCGAAGCGGAGGAGTTCGTCGATGGCGCCAGGGATGGCGTCCGGATCGCGCCGCAGGCGGTCCAGTTGGGCCGGGTGCCGGAGCAGAGCCAGGACGGCGTTGCCGAGGGCGTGGGTGGTGGTCTCGTGTCCGGCCACGAGCAACAGGACGGCCAGGGACACCAGTTCCTGCTCGGTCAGGCGGTCCTCTCCGTCGCGTGCGGTGACGAGCCGGTCCAGGAGGGAGTCGCCGGGATCGAGGCGTTTGGCGGCGATCAACTCCGTCATGTACCCCGCCATCGCGTGCGAGGCCGCGTCGATGACATCGGGCTCCCCCGCCGCGAACAGCTCCGCGGACCAGCGCCGGACGTCGGCCCGGTCGGCCGGCGGCACTCCGAGCAGTTCACAGATGACGACGACCGGCAGGGGCACCGCCAGACCGGCCACGAAGTCGAACGGCTCCCCTTCGTGCCACTGATCCAACAACTGATCGGTGACGCGGACGATGAACGGGCGCAGCCGCGCGACGGCCCCGGTCGTGAACGCCTTCGTCACCTGCCGCCGAAGGCGGGTGTGCCGGGGCGGGTCGCTCGTGAGCATGGTGTGCGCGACCGCGGGGTGCAGGCGTCGCCGCGACTCCTTCCCCGCGAAGAAGGCGGCCGTGTCCTTCGACAGCCGGGCATCGCGCAGGGCCTCCCTGGCCTCCTTGTAGCCGGTGACCACATAGTCGGTGCGGCCTCCGGAGCCTGCCGGGACGGGCCCCACGGGGCAGGTGGCCCGCATGGCTGCCAGGGCCGGACAGGGGCTCCTGAGGAAGCGCGGATCCTGGGTCGGGTCAGTCATGACCTCAGGATCCAACGGCGCACGGGCGTCCGCGTACCGTTCGCCTCATCCGCGTTGCCTAGGATCACCGATCATGGACATCGCAGCGATACTCATACTCCTGCTCGGCGTACTCATCGCGGTCGGCACCATCGAGCGCAAGGTCGACCGCGCCGACCGCAGAACCGCCCGCGTCGAGCGGAAGCTCGATCTGGTCATCGACCACCTGGGAATCGAGACCGGCACGCTCGTACCGGGACTCGACGCCGTACGCGCCCTGGCACGCGACGGCAAGAAGATCGCGGCCATCAAGGCCTACCGCGAGGCGACGGGGGTGGGCCTCAAGGAGGCCAAGGAGGAGGTCGACCGGATGGAGTCCTCCGGCGGACACTGACGCGAGGGCAGCGCCGCGCTCCCCGGCCCGATCCGAACCGAGGCGCTAACACCCCGTGAACGTCACCCCCTCCGGCCCCGCCCCACCCGGGTCCGTCTCATAGCGGCTCAGTGCTGCCACCTTCTCCGCCGATGAACTGCCGGGGTCGAAGCGGTGCTGCAGCCATTCCGAGGCGAGTTTGCGGGCCAGTTCGAGGCCGACGACGCGCTGGCCCATGCACAGCACCTGCGCGTTGTTGCTCTTCACCGAGCGTTCCACGGAGTACGCGTCGTGGGCGGTCACCGCGCGGATGCCGGGGACCTTGTTCGCGGAGATCGCGACACCGAGGCCCGTGCCGCAGATGAGCAGGGCGCGGTCGGCCCGGTCCTCCGCGACGAGGCGGGCCGCGGCCACGCCGATGTGCGGGTAGGCGGTCGTGCCGTCGGCCTCGACGCCGACGTCGAGCACTTCGGACACGCGCGGGTCGGCCTGGAGGTCGGCCTTGATGCGTTCCTTGTACTCGAAGCCGGCGTCGTCGCAGCCGACGACCAGACGCAGCCGGTCCGTCATGCCGTTGTCACTCCTTGTCGGTTCTGGTCGTGCGCCTGCCCCTGGGTGTGCGGCGGATCGGCGAGCGCCGTCACGATCAGGGCCAGCGAGGTCGCTCCCGCGTCGGGGGTGCCCAGGCTGCGCTCCGCGAGCGGGCGGGCCCGGCCCACCTTGGGGCGCAGGTCCTTCGTCGCCTCCGCGGCGGCGGTCGCCGCCGCGGCCGCCGAGCGCCAGGCCTCGGCCGGGTCGACGCCCGAGTCCGTCGCGCGTTGCAGGGTGTCGGCGAACGGGAGCAGCGCGTCGAGCATCGTCTTGTCGCCCGGCGCCGCCCGGCCCAGGTCGCCGATGGCGTCGGCGAATGCCCGTACGCCGGTGGCTATGTCGGTGGGCGTGTAGGAGTCCGCGGAGTCGTTCAGTGCCCGTCCGAACGCCTCAAGCGCCGCGCCCCACAGCACACCCGAGGTGCCGCCCGCGTACTCGGCCCAGGACTGGCCCGCCTGCCGCAGCAGCCATCCGGCGCCGGCGTCCCGGCTCGCCCGTTCCGCGCGTTCGGCGGCGAAGCGGGCGCCCCTGACCATGCCGCGGCCGTGGTCGCCGTCTCCGGCGACCGCGTCGATCCGGCCCAGTTCGTCCTCGTTGCCCACCATCGTGCGGTGGATGGTCGACAGAGCCGCGCGTATGTCGTCGGCGAACTTCCTTGCTGCGGGCGATGCTTGGGGAATCTCGGTGACCGCAGCCGCGCCGCCGTGCGCGTCGGCCGCGCGCAGTCCGGACAGCGGGGCGCGCGCCTTGCGGTACGCCGGTGTGTAGGCGTCGGCGCGCCAGCGCGGCTCCAGATCCTCGTCGAGCCACATCAGGGTGAGCGAGCAGCCACCCATGTCGAGGCTGGTCACCAGCTCGCCGACCTCGGGGTCGACGATCTCGATGCCGCGCTCGCGCAGCCGCGCGGACACCCGACCCCAGAGGAGGAAGAGTTCCTCGTACTTGGTGGCACCGAGGCCGTTGAGGATCGCGCCCACCCGGTGACCGGCGGAGTCAGGTGTCTCCTGGAGGATGCGGTCCACGAGGAGCGCCGCCAGTTCGTCGGCCTTCAGCATCGGTACGTCCTCGATGCCCGGCTCGCCGTGGATGCCGAGGCCGAGGCCCAGGTGTCCCTCGGGCACCTCGAAGAGCGGCTCCCCCGCGCCCGGCAGCGTACAGCCGGCGAAGGCCACGCCCAGGCTGCGCGTCGCGGCGTTGGCGGCGCGGCCGAGGCGTTCCACCTCGTCGAGGTCGAGGCCCTCGGCGGCCGCCGCGCCCATGACCTTGAATACCGTGAAGTCGCCCGCGGTGCCCCGGCGTTCGTCCACCTGCTCGGCGGACGCCACGTCGTCGGTGACGATCACGATCCGGGTGTCGATGCCCTCGGCGCACAGCCGCTCCGCGGCGATCCGGAAGTTCAGCACGTCCCCGGCATAGTTGCCGAAGCTGAGGATCACACCTCTGCCCTGGTCGGCGGCCTTGGCCACCGAGTAGACCTGGGTCGCCGACGGCGAGGTGAAGATGTTGCCCACCACGGCGCCATGGGCCATGCCCGGCCCGACCGTTCCACAGAAGGCCGGGTAATGGCCGGAGCCGCCACCGATGACGACCGCCACCTGAGGTTGGTCGTCGCGGTGTGCGACGACGCCTCCGGGCACTCCGCGCAACCGGTCCGCGTACAGATCGAGAAAGCCGGCCAGCTGGTCCTCGGCGAAGTTCGCCGGGTCGTCGAAGAGTCTGGTCACGAGGGGTACCTCCAAGAACTACTACGATGCGTCGCGTCGGTACGCGGTCGGGCCCGCGGGTCAGCGGGCCATGACGGCCCCGGCCGCTTGCTCCTCCTGTGAACTCGCCTGGCTCTGGCGCACGTTGAGGAACGAGACCATCACGAAGGCAGCGCCGTACAGCACGACGAACGCCCACACCACGCCGGCGTTGCCGAGGCCGACCGAGAGCACGGCGGCGACCACCGCGGAGCCGAGGAACGAGGCACCACCGGCCGCCGTGGTGTACATGGCCATGGCCGCACCCTTGAACTCCGCGGGCACCAGGGCGGGCATGATCGCGCCCATCGGTACGAACCCGGCGAGCAGGCAGCCGAACACGCAGCCCGCGACGACGGACACCCAGAAGCCCCAGGTGGAGCCGGCCGGTACGAGCTGCGGCACGTACCACCAGGCGAGCAGTCCGACGGAGGAGCCGAACACACCAAACCACTGCACGGTTCGGCGCCAGCCCCAGCGGTCGCCGATGGCGCCGAACAGGGCGTTGACGAGGATGTTCGTCGCGTAGACGAGGACGGTCATGGTGAGCCAGCGACTCTGTCCCCAGCCGCGGTCGTCGGCAATGACACCGGGCAGGATGATGAACATGCCGTACTGGGGCGCGGTGTTGATCAGCCGCACGAGGAAGCCCATCAGGACCTTGGGTTGACGTGCCGTCAGGCGCAGCCCGGCGGTGAGGACTTCGAAGGAGGTCTTGTCGTCCGGGGCCACCCGACGCGATCCGTGCGGCTCCTTGACGGCGAACCGGGCGATCAGGAAACCGATGACGATCAGGGCGGTGGAGGCCGCCATGGCGCCGGTCTCGCCGCCGGTCGATCCGCCGAACGCGGGGATCATACCGAGCGCGAACAGCGAGCCCAGCGTGGGCAGTCCGCCGGTGAACATGACGTAGAACCAGCCGACGGCGGCGCCGTTGCGCTCCTTCGGCGACACCAGGTTCACCCACACCAGGAAGGCGAAGGCGAACAGCGGATAGCCGAAGCCGCGCAGGAAGTAGGTCAGGAAGACCATCGGCATGCTGCCTGCGGCGAGGCCCGCCAGGAACAGCACCTCGAAGACGACCCACACCACGGTGCCGAGCAGCATGACCCTTCGCGGTCCCCACAGGTCGGTGAGGGCTCCGGACAGATAGCTGCCGACCAGGACGGACACGCCGTACATGGAGATGATGGTGCTGGCCGTCGCGGTGGTGCTGCCCAGGACGTGCTCGATGTGCGGGGCGATGAAGTTGGACTCGGTGCCGTTGCCGGTCATGAAGACCAGGACGGCGACGAAGCCCCAACGCAGCGGGTGGGGTATGCCCATGCGGTCGAGCCGGGTCTCGTGCCCCTTCGCGGGCCCGGTGGCTGCGGTTGTCACGCGACCACCGCGTCGGCCTCGGCGTTGGGCAGGATGGACACCTTCACGGAGGCGCCGGAGGTGTCGGCGACCAGGTCGAGCGCCTTCTGGAAGTCGCGCAGGCCGAACTGGTGGGTGCAGATGTCGTCGACCGGCACCTTGCCCTCCTCCAGGAGGCGGATCGCCGCGGGCCAGCAGTGCGGGCCCAAGTGGGCGCCGCGGACGTCGAGTTCCTTGTCGTCGGAGATGATCGACCAGTCGACCGTGACGTCCGAGCCGAAGACCGAGTACTCGACGTACGTGCCCAGCTTGCGCAGCAGGTTGAGTCCCTGCGCGACGGCGGGTGTCGCGCCGGTGCCTTCGAGGTACACGTCGGCGCCGTAGCCGTCGGTCAGCTCCTTGACCCGTGCGACGACGTCCTCCTTGGCGGGGTTGAGGACGATGTCGGCGCCCGTGCGGCGGCCCAGTTCGAGCTTGTTGTCGTCCAGGTCGAGCGCGATGATCTTCAGCGGGTTCTTCTGCCGGGCGCCCGCGATGAGACCCAGGCCGATGGGGCCGCAGCCGGCGACCACGACGACGTCCTCGAAGTGGATGTCGGCGCGCTCCACCGCGTGCAGCGCGCAGGACAGCGGCTCGGCGTACGCGGCGTGGTGCGGCTCGAGGTCGTGCGAGACCTTGTGGGCGCGGGCCTTCGGCGGAACCACCATGTACTGCGCCATGGCGCCGTGGTGGTTGCGGAAGCCGAACATGTCGTGCGGGCCGCACATCCAGTACTGACCGCGCCGACAGTAGCGGCACTCCTCGCACGGCACGATCTGCTCGCAGGCGATGCGGTCGCCGACGCTCACCTGCTGGGCGGCGAGGGCGGCGTCGTCACCCGCCACCACCACGCCGACGAACTCGTGGCCGGGGATGATGCCGCGCTGCGCCCAGGCCGGGCGGTTCTCGTCGCCCCAGAACTTGGGGGCGCCGTGGTAGCACTTGAGGTCGCTCGCGCACACCCCCACCGCCTCGGTCCGCAACAGCAGTTCACCGGGCCCGGGCGTGGGGACATCGACTTCTTCGAGGCGATAGTCCTCGGGCCCGTGGACGACGACGGCCTGCATTCGCTTCGGCACACTGGTCACTACTACCTCCATTGGCAGTCGGCTCTTGCGCGGATGAGATGCGGTTGGGGACACGGATCCGCGTGGGGAGGGATCCGGTGGGTTCGTGGTGGTCGAGGGGTGTTCCGGCGGGTCAGGACTCGGACGTTCCCGGACGCAGGGCGGCGACCTGCACGGTGACACCGTCCTCGCGCAGCGCCTCCAACTCGGCCGCGGAGATGCGGTCGTCGACGATCACGAGGTCGAAGTCGGAGAGCGGGGCGACCCGGTGCAGCGCCCGTTTCTGGAACTTGGTGTGGTCGACGAGCAGGATCCGGCGCTGGGCGGCCTCCAGGAGCGCCCGCTTGACCAGGATCGCCTCCTGCGACTGGTGGTAGCAGTGGCCGTCCGCGACCGCCGACGTCGAGATGAACACCGTGTCGGCGCGCAGGGGTTTGATGTGGTCGCAGGTCGCCATGCCCTGGAAGGCGTCGTAGTGCGGGTCGTAGCTGCCGCCGAGCGAGATCAGCTCGATGCCGGGCCGTCCCGCCAGCGCATTGACGATGGCGAGGAAGTTGGTGATGACGGTGAGCGGTCCGCTCTCGGGCAGCGCACGGGCGAGGGCGAGAGAGGTGGTGCTGTCGTCCAGCAGGATGGCCTGGCCCCGGTCGATGTGCTCCAGGGCGGCGCCGGCCAGCGCCTTCTTCGCATCGCCCTGCTGCGTCGTCCGGTAGCGGACGTTGCTCTCGAAGAGCACGGACTGCTGGGCCGTGGCCGCCCCGCGCGTCTTGCGGAGCCAGCCCTCGTCGGCGAGGCGGTCCAGGTCGCGGTGGATGGTCATCACGCTGACCCCGAGTTCGCGCGCCAGGTCCTCGATGCGGGCCGAACCCAGCTCGAGGACCCGGTCGCGGATACGCTCCTGGCGCGCCTGCGGGCTCAGCAACTCGGCTGATCCCGTGGGGAGTTCATCGGGGCTCACAGCGTTTCCTTCCTGCCACTGCCCGACAAGCTAACAGCGAACCCCTCAAACACAACACCCCTCGTGTTAGAAATGTGTTCTGCCTTGTGATGCCTGGCCGCGCTCGCGGTGCCGCGCCACGGCGTCGTTGTTGGCGCAGCGCACCGAGCAGTAGGTGCGACGGCCGCCCCGGGAGGTGTCGACGAAGGCCAGGGCGCAGCCCCGGCGCGCACAGCGGCCCAGCCGTCCGGCGTCGGCGGAGCAGATGACGTAGGCGAGCCCGGCGGCGGTGACGGCTCGGATGTGTGCGGCCGCGTCGGCGCCGATCGCGCTGTAGTGCAGGTGGGGCCGCCCGTCGTGCAGGGAGATCCGGGGGCTGCTCGACGCGTCCGCGAGCAGTTCGTTGACCGCGTGGCACCGCCCTTCGAGGTCCCGCGATCCGAAGCACCCGGCCAGGCGCCGGCTCCAGCCCCAGAGCGACTCGGCCTGCGCGGTGGTGAGCGCGCGGTTCACGACGCCGTGCTCGGCGAGCAGCGTCTCCAGTGCCTCGGGGCGTGGTGACTCCGTCAGGTTGACCAGGGCCGCGGCGAGCCGGGCGGCCTCGCCGCCGTAATGGTTGAAGTGCATAAGGGCATTACAGCACCGTGGGCACCACAGGTTCGGACAACGTGAACGTGGAGGTCTGGGATGGGTGTGCCGGTGCAGAGTCCCCCGTCGCGGTCCCGATGGCGGTCGCTGCCGCCGTCGCTGTCACGGGGAGCCGGGGCGGCACCGGCTCTGATGCTCGCCCAGATCGCCAGCCTCCAGGTGGGTTCAGCCGTCGCGAAGGACGCGTACGCCGCCGTGGGACCCACGGCGCTGGCCGGGATGCGGCTGTGCTTCGCCGCCGTGATCCTGTGGCTGTTCGTCCGGCCCCGCCTGCGCGGGATCACGGCCGCGCAGTGGCGCTCCGCCGTCGCACTCGGCCTCGTCCTCGCGGCCATGAACCTGGCCTACTTCCAGGCCATCAGCAGGCTCCCGATCGGCGTGGCCGCAACCCTGGAACTGCTGGGCCCGCTGGCCCTGTCGATCGCGCTGTCCCGCCGGATCGAGCACCTCGTGGTGGCGCTGCTCGCCCTGGCGGGGGTACTGCTGCTGGCGACGCCGGGGGCCTCGCTGCCCGCCGCCGGGCTCCTCCTGGGCGGGGCGGCGGCGGTGTGCCGGGCCGGGTACGTGGTCCTGAGCGGGCGGGTCGGCCGCCTGTTCCCGGACTGGACGGGCCTGTCGCTGGCGCTGACCGTCGGCGCCTGCGTGCTGACCCCGCTCGCCGCCGTCACGGAGGGCGGCCGGGTGGCGGCCCGCCCGTCCGTCCTGTGCACCGGGCTCCTCGTGGCACTGCTGTCCTCGCTGATCCCTTACGCGCTGGACATGACGGTGCTGCGGCGCATCGACGCCCGCGCCTTCGGTGTGCTGCTCGCGCTGAGCCCCGCGGTGGCGGCCGGGGTCGGTTTCGTGCTGCTGGGCGAGGAGCTGACCGGGCGGCAACTGGGGGCGGCCGCGTTGATCGTCGCGGCCGGTGTGTGGTCGGTGCGGAGGGCCGCCCGGTGACGTGCTGAAGCCCAGCCCCCATTCCGATGTGCGGCCCGATCTTGACCGGGATACGTTTCGGAATCCGGCTGGCTTTGGCTTTGGAGAGGGGCAGGTGGCGGGTGATGCGGCCGCAGAGATGGCGGCTCAACGCGACTTCTCATGTGCCACGGTTCTCCCTGCTCGTACCGCTGCTGGGATTTCTCGCGGGTGGCGTATGGGGAATCGTCACCACTGAAATCGACCAGGTCCTTTCCTCGACACCGTCACTGAACGATCCGGATTTCCAGGCGTTCCGCGATCCGAGCCGGGCGGTCATCGCGTCGGTCGGGCCGCCCATGCTCACCTTCATCGGTGTGGTCTTCTCCCTGACCCTGGTCGCGGTCCAGATGGCCGCCGAGAACCTCACGCCGCGTGTGGTCCGCCTGTTCATGCAGAGCCGGGTGACGAAAACCGCCCTGGCGCTTTTTCTGGGGACTTTCTTCTACACGCTCGTGGTGCGGTATTTGTCGTTGCGTGTCGAGGACCAGAGGGGTCGGAAGGACGTCTTCGTCCCGTTCCTCTCCGGCTTCTTCACCATGGTCCTGGTGACCTGCTGCGTCCTCGCCTTCATCGCATACGTGCAGCACACGTTGCGTCTCATGCGCTTGACCGAGGTCATCGACCTGCTGATGCGAGAGACGCTCAGGAGCGTGCGCCTGGTCCAGGGACTGAGCAGGTCGCAGGAGCCGTTTCGCGAGGAGGACCGCACCGCCGAGCACGAAGTGCTTCATGCGGCGCTCCCGGGCGTGCTGATCGGATTCCACAGGAAAGCGCTGGTCAAAGGCCTGTCCCGTAAGACGGGCTTCGGCTGATGGTGACAGGGCACAGGTGGACAATTCGGTGGCAGCCTGACCGTCGGTAGGGGACGATCACGCCGTGCACGGCCCCGCTCTTGTCGGCTGCGGCCCAACTCGTCGAGCGGTGTGGTGCCGTGATGACGTCGGATCGATTCTTGGCCTGGTGCCTCCCACGCCGGGCCGGAGGGGACACGTGTGTCGCTCGCTCTTGAAGATCGCTTGGCCATCACCGAACTGGTCTCACTGCATGGTCATCTTGTTGACGACGGAAACCTTGACCGGCTCGAGGAAGTGTTCACCGCCGATGTGGTCTACGACCTCACCGACTTCGGCCAGGAATCGCTATCTGGGGTAGCGGCCATCCGAGAAGCGGCATGGGCGCTGGGCGAGGCCAACCCTGTCGCACATCACGTCACCAACGTCGTCGTGACGGCGTCGGAGGATGGCCGGGTAAAGGTCCGTTCCAAGGGGCTGGGTATCAAGCCGGACGGCTCCTGCGGTTCCGTCTCCTACGACGACACCGTCGTGCCCACGCCTGACGGCTGGAGGATCAGCCATCGCAGACTGTCGCCACGCCGAACTCCCTTGGGCGGGATGACAAAGCACGGCTGACCAGTCACATCCCGCCTTGTCCTAGTCGGTGAGGAGCACATTGTGCAAGCGGGCGATGCCGAGCACGGCATGGTGAACACCATCGCCCTTCAGGCGGCAGTCGCGCAGGATCTTCCAGGTCTTCATGCGGGCGAAGACATGCTCGACGCGGGCTCGGACTAGGCGGTGGGAAGCGTTGTGCTCCTCCTTCCAGGCGGGAAGGTCGTTCTGTCCGCGCTCGCGGCGGTGCGGGATGACCAGGCCCGTGCCTCGGTACCCAGCGTCAGCGATGACAACGGCCTTTCCGACAGCGCCTTTGGCTCCGGACAGTTCCCATGCCCTGCAGTCGTTCCGGTTGCCGGGCAGGGGCCGGCCAACGGCGACGACGAGCCGGGAGTCGGCGTCGATGACGACCTGGTGATTGGTGGAGTACCGATAGTTCTTCGACTGCGCGGCGACAGCGTGATCACGGGTGGGGACCAGAGTGCCGTCCACGATCAGCACGGCCTCCTTCCGGAACCGGTCGCGCTGCCGCAGGGCGAGTAACGGTCCGAGATGCCCAATGATCCGCGCGGCAGCCGACTTGGACACACCGAAGAGTGGGCCGAGCTGCCGCAGCGTCAGGTTCGTCCGCCAGTACGCGGTGACCAGCAGGACACGGTCGTGCAGCGGCAGGCTCCACGGACGGCCCTTGCAGGCCGAGTCCGCTCCTTCGCGCCGCAAAGTGGTGACCAGCTTGCCGAACTGCCGCGGGCTCAGCCCGGCGAAGGGGACTATCCAGGACGGCTCCGAAGCCGTGATCAGACCAGACACGCCAAGATCATGTCGCCAAGATCAGCCGTTACGGGACAAGCCTTAGGCTCGTCCTCTGCCCGCCAAGCCCGTCGGGCCCGACGGAAAAGAGGAATGAGTTGCATGGCTGAAGGAACGAGACCCTCCGTCATACGGTCGCCCGGCGTCCCGCACCTGATGACGGTGGTGCTCTTCTGCTTCTCGGGGTTCGCGCTGCTGCTGCCGGTGTCCCCGCAGTGGGCGCTGGACGGCGGCGCCGACGAGCTCGGCGCCGGACTCGTCACCGCGGTCCTGATGACCATGACGGTCGCCTCCCAGCTGTGCGTCAAGGCCACGCTCCGCAAGCTGGGCTGGGCACGCACGTTCGCCCTCGGCGCCCTGCTGCTCGGGCTGCCCGCCCCGCTCCAGGCCCTCAGCGACAACCTGTGGCCGATCCTGGCCACCACGGCGCTGCGCGGCGCGGGCTTCGGCATCATGACGGTGTGCGGCGCCACCGCCGTGGCGGCCCTGGCCCCGGCCGGAAGGCAGGGCGCGGCCATCGGGCTGTACGGCCTGTCGATCGCGCTGCCCCAGATGATCCTCACCCCGGCGGCACCGGCCCTGGTCGCCGCGTTCGCCCTGCCCGCGATCCTCGCATGCGGCATCCTGCCCGTACTCGCCCTGCCGTTCACGCCCGGCCTGGGGCGCGCCCTCGACGCCCACTCGGACGCGCCCGATCCCGAGCCCTGTGCTCCCCGGACGGCGACGACGGGGACGGGGCCGGCGGCCACGCTGCGGCGCATCCTGCTGCCGGTCGTCCTGCTGCTGCTCGTGACCGTGGCCGGCGGCGCGATCCTCACCTTCACCCCGCAGTTCGCCGGCTCACCGGGCGCGGCGGCCGGGGCGCTCGTCACCTTCACGGCGACCGCCGCGGTGACCCGCTGGAGCTGCGGCGTGCTCGCGGACCGGGTCAGCGCCCGGCCGCTCAACTTCGGCCTGCTGCTCGCGGCGTGCGCGGGGCTCGGCCTCGTCGCCTGGACCGTCCGTTCCGGGACTGCCGTGCTGCCCGGCCTGCTGGCCGGGCTCCTGCTGCTGGGGGCGGCGTACGGAGGGCTCCAGAGTGTCACCCTCGTCCAGGCGCTCAACCGTGCGGGCGTGGAAAACCGACACACCACCTCCGTCGTCTGGAACATCGGCTTCGACGCGGGCACCGGTCTCGGCTCGCTCCTGCTGGGCCTCGCCGCGCAGGTGGCCACCTTCTCCGTCGGCTTCCTGCTGATGGCGGCGGCGACGGCGGTCGCGGCGGCCGTGACACTGCGCACCGGGGGCGGGCCCGCCGCTCCCCCGTCGCTTCCGCACGCGGAAGGCACCGCGGAGAACACCGCGAAGGACCCCGCGCAGGACCGTCAGGACAAGAAGCGGGGCACCCTCTCGGACTGCTAGACAGGGATACAGGGATACACGGGCATCGCACTCAGGAGGCTGGTCGACCATGAAGATCGCGCGCGTGCTGATGGTGGCTCCGGTCCGGGACGTCGACGCCGCGGTGACCTGGTACGAACGCTTGCTGGGACGCTCACCGGACACCCGCCCGATGCCGTCCCTGGCGGACTGGCACCTCACCTCCGGCGGCTGGCTCCAGGTCTTCGAGGATCCCGAGCGCGCCGGTTCGACGCTGCTCAACCTGGAAGTGCCCGACCTGGACGAGGCGCTGGCCTCCCTCGCGGAGCGCGGCCTGACGGCGGGCCCCGTGCAGACCGGCGGCGTGCTCGCCCGGTTCGCCGCCGTGACCGACCCGGACGGCAACCGGGTCACGCTGCTGGAGAACCCGGTGACCTGACCGCTCGGCCCGCGGCCCGGCCACCGGGTGCGGCCCGGTGGCCCGGTCGGCATCCCGCTACGTTCTCCGTCCCTTGCGCGTACCGCCGGCGGCGTACGCGCCGCGGCTCCCGGGCCTCCAGGGGCAGCGTTGCACGCGTGATGCGAGCTCCTGTTCGGAGCCGGCCGGGCTCCTCGTACGAGCCCCGAACCCCACTGAAAGCAGGGGCCGTTCGGCCCGGCGCCCAGGAGCGGAACCGCTGCTAGCCTCCAAAAAAGGTGCCGCGTTCTCACGGGGGCAAGGGGGAGCGGCTATGGCCAAGGGTTCATACGAGGCGTACCGGAAGGCGCTCGGGGACGTCTACGGCGGCTGGTGGCTGGCGTGGCCGTTGACGGAGCGCGTCGAGGTCGGCGAGGTGCGGAAGTTGCACCGCCGTGGTGCGGTCCCCGCGGGCAGCCTCGCGGAACGCGGCATCGAGGCGAAGCGGGGCCCCGCGGGCGCTCCGGGTGACATCACGTACGACGCCGGGGGCACGGTCGCCGTGCGTTTCAAGGCGGCGGGGGTCTCGGCGCAGGGTTTCTCGTCTGTGGCGGCGGCCGAGGCCGGTGCGCTGGTGGAGTTCCGGGACCAGCACAGCGCCCTGATCGTCTACACCGGTCTCGAACAGTCCGGCCTCGCGGACCTCGCGGGGCTGGCCGCTTCCCTGGTGCGGCGGCTGTGGCGGGGCGACTGGGATCCGGATCTGCTCGTCGTCTCCGACGTGGTCGGTGCCCGCGCCGGCACCGTCCTCGTCGCCGACAAGAAGGGCGCCAGCGCCGAGCTGCGGCTCCAAGGGGCGCTCGGTCCGGGGCCGTTGCAGCTGGTCGACCTCGCGGGCCAGGCCGCCTTCAGCGCGTCGAGCCACCTCGGCCTGAACTGGACCGGGGCGAATCTCACCCCCTGCTATCGGGTCCTCCGGGTGCGCAGGACGTGGCTGAAGCGCGTCCGGGAGGAGTACGGCACACCACAGCCCGGCCGTGGCCTCGCCGCGGGGCCCGTGCCCCCGGTCCTGCTGGACGAGGCCCGCGACGAGGCAGGGGCGATCGTCGAACACGTAGAGCAGCCAGACCACTTGGAGTGCCCGGAGTCGGGAGAACGGCTCTAGGCGCCAGCCACCAAGCGCCAAGCACACGGCACACGGCACACGGCACACGGCACACGCAAGACCCTCGGGGGGCCGGCAATGACCGACGCAGTTATTCGCATCACCGACGACCGGGTCCAACTGCACACGAACACCCGCGCGTTCGAGTGGGGACTGGGCGACGAACTGGTGGCGGTGGCACACGATCCGACCGGCGACACGGCCTCGGCGTTCACCGCGGCGCTCGAGTCCGGGGCGCCCCCGCAGCAGCGGACCGACGTCGGACTGCGCCTGTACCGGGCGGTGTTCGACGCGGCACCCGCAGGGCGCTGGGCGGAGCTGCAGGCCGGGGCGTCCGAGCAGGACCCGCTGCACGTCAGGATCGACATCGACTGTCCGGCGCTCGCCCGGCTGCCCTGGGAGTTGATGCGCGACAGGCGGCAGGCGTGGTCGCGCAACAACCGTGTGCTGCTGCGCCGCGGTCGGCGCGTCGGGACCTCCGCGGAGAGTCCCCCGGAGCAGGGCCCCCTGCGGGTCCTGTTGGTGGTGTGCAATCCGGCCGACCGCCGTCTCCTCGCCGACCAGGAGCTGGCGATGATCGGCGCGGCGCTCACCCGGCTGCCCGGCCGGGTGCACACCGAGGTGATCGACGGCCCCAGCCTGCGCGAGTTGATCGCGGAGGTGACCCATGTCCGCCCGCACGTACTGCACTTCATCGGGCACGGCATGCGCGCGGTGGAAGGCGACACGGGAGGGCTCCACTTCAATGTCGCGCAGCCCGCGGTCGGCCCGCAGGACCCGCGCTGGGAGGCACCGGAGGAGAGCTGGACGCTCGGTCCTGAACAGATGGACCACCTCTACGTCTCCTGGCAGCCGCGGCTCGTGGTGCTCAACGCCTGCCGGCAGGCGCACGCCCCCGCGGCCGACTTCGCGGATCTGGTCGAGACATGTCTCGAGCGGGGTTCCCTGGCGGTGGTGGCCATGCAGGCGGACATCGAATCGTCGGCCGCCGCCGAGTTCTCCCATTCGCTGTACCAGCACCTGGCCGACGCCCAGTCGATCGACGCGGCCGTCACCTCGGCCCGTAACCATCTGCACATCGACGACTCGGACGGACCGTCGTGGGCGTTGCCGGTCCTACAATGCGGCGTGGAGGACCCGCGCGACGTGGTGCGGGTGAAGTTCGGCCACCCGGAGCCCGAACTGACCCGGCTGAACAAGAGTTGGCCGTTCGCCGAGCTCGGGATGTTCGTGGGGCGGGCCAAGGAACGCCGTACCGGCTGGTGGGAGCGGCCCGACGAGGCGGCCGCGGCGCCGCCGGACCGGCTCCTCGCCATCACCTCCGCTCGGCCGAAGTCCGGCAAGACGTGGCTCGCCAAGTGGTGCCTGCTCACCTGCATGCTGCGGGGCGAGGACGTCACGTACGCCGATCTCGCCGACTACGCGGGGCTCGGCAACGGCGACGA
This sequence comes from Streptomyces sp. NPDC051684, assembly GCF_044453445.1. Lineage (NCBI taxonomy): Bacteria > Bacillati > Actinomycetota > Actinomycetes > Kitasatosporales > Streptomycetaceae > Streptomyces > Streptomyces sp. NPDC051684. Next base: position 302,096 of record NZ_JBITCS010000004.1, read on the forward strand.
GCCGGTGACCCTGGACTGGCTGGCGGTGCTGCGGGCGCTGCGCGAGGCGTGCACGGACGACAAGCGTCAGCCCACCGCCATGCATGTCACGGAGTTCGCCCGGTTCAACCAGGTACTCAACCTCGCCGCGCAGGGCGGCCAGCGGTGGGCGGAGGGCATGCCGTCGCCCGCGTTCGACCTCGGCCACTCCTTCACGGTGGACGCCGACCGGCACGCCGAGGCCCGCAGGACGGAGATCTTCCAGGCGTTCCTGAACACCCTGCGCAGCCGGGCCGTGGCCCGGCGCCGCCCGCATCTGCTGGCCATCGACAGTGTGCAGCGGATCAGCGAGTCCGAATTCAGCGAGGCCCTGCTGCCGTTGCTGCTCGGTCCCGTACAGGAGGGCGGCGGCGACTTCCCGCTGCGCATTCTGGCCGTGGCGCCCCAGAGCTGGCCGGGATTCCGGCATCTGCAGAAGTTCATGGAGGGCTCCCCCGTGGTCCTGACGGACCTCCAACAGCCCGACTACAAGCGTCTGGCCAGGGAGTTCTGGGAGCGCCAGCGGCACCAGAACAGGGTCCTGCGGCGCCAGAGCTTCCAGGAGTTCGAGGCGCTCCTCGACGTCATGAACGGCCTGCGGGGCTCTCAGCAGTCGTTCCACCTCGGGGTGTACCAGCGGGTCCTGGACACCTGGCTCGCGATGGGCGACGTCGACGGCATGGAGGAGGCGGGCTGATGTCCGATCCGGACGAGCGTCTCGCGGCCGCGTTCAGCCAACTCGTCGGGCGGCTGGGCCAGGGCGAGGCCCTGGACGACATCCGGCGGGCCCTGCTGCCCCCGGAGTGGACCGAAACCCTCCGGGCGGCGGCCGTCGCGCGGCTCTTCGACGAGGAGACGTACGCGTTCGTCCGGGACTTCGTGGGCGGCTCCCCGCCCGGTCTCACCGCCCTGCTGGAGCGCGGCGCCGTGGAGGAGATCCCCGGTCACCGGATGTGCTACCAGGTGCCGGACGCGGACCGCCCCGCCTATCTGGCCCCCTGGCTGGAGGAGGACGGCGGCCCGCCGTACCCCAAGCAACTGGTGGACTTCGAAAGGCAGTTGAGCGAGCACTGGGCCGCGCGGGGCAGGCCGGCCGAGCAGCTGCGCCATCTGATGCTCGCCGATCCCGAGGACGCCGCCGCTCTCTTCGACGAGCTGTTCCTCGCCAGCGACACCCAGCGCGACTTCAGCCGCTGCCAGGACCTCGTCGACGTACTGACGGACCCGGACCGGGCGGCGATCGCCCCGCGCCCGCTGCTCAGGCTGGCGGAGGACCGGGCCGGATACCTGCGGGCCCGCACGTACTGGGCGGCCGACTACGCCCGCTGCGCCCAGTTCCTGGAACCGGACGGGCTGTGGGAGCGGGCCAGGCGCCTCCTTTCCGCACAGGGCCCGCGTGTGTGGCAGATGCACGGCACGGGCGGCACCGGAAAGACCATGCAGCTGCGCTGGCTGGTGTCGCGCAAGGCGGTGACCGCGGAGACCGACATCAACTGCGCCCGGATCGACTTCGACGTCATCGATCCGCTGAACACCGCGCACTGGCCCTGGCTGCTGCTCCTGGAGGCCGCCGAACAGCTCGAACTGCGGTTGCCGCAGCGGGTGTTCACCGGACTCGACAAGTATGCGGCCTACCGCTCCCTGCTGCGCCGGCCCACGTCGCGCTCGGCCAAGGAGGCGGCCCGAGGCATCCGGACGCAGGACGAGGGCCGTATCGAGCGCGAGGTCGTGGAGGCTTTCACCACCCGGTTCAACAAGAGTTTCGGCACGGACCGGCCCGTGCTTGTCGTGGTGGACACGTTGGAGGAGGTCGTGCTGCGCAGCGCCTCGCACACGGACGGACTGCTGCGTCTGCTCGGCGAGACCGTGCGTGCCTGCCCTGCGCTGCGTCTGATTCTCGCCGGCCGCCCCGACCTGAGCATCCGGCACGGCCGGGCGCTCGCCTCGCTGGGTGACTACGAGAACGTACAGGTGGTGCAGTTCACCCCCGACGAGGCGGACCGCTATCTGCGCGACGTACGCGATGTGCGCCACCCCGAGCTGCGGGACATCATCGTGCGCCGCAGCTCCGGCATGCCCTTCCATCTCGCGCTCTTCGCGGACGTCACGGACCAGAACCCCGATGTCACCGCGGAGGAGCTGGGCAGCCTGCGCGACCCGCTGATCCGCTACCTCGTCAAGCGGGTGCTGCGGCGCATCGAGGACCCGGTCGTGCTGTGGCTGGTGCGCTACGGGGTGATCCCCCGCAGGCTGCGCCGCGAGCACGTCCACGACATCCTGCGGCCCCATCTGCAGAAGCGGATGACCGCCGGACCCGCGCAGGCGGCGGACGACCCGCTGACCGACGCGCATCAACTCCACGGCGAGGGGACGGTCTTCCCGCCCGTCCCCTCGCCGGGCCGCGAACGCCTCGACGCCGCCTGGGGCAAGCTGCTCCAGTACGCGGGCGGCTCCTCCTGGATCAGCGTGGTCCCGGGCGACGAGGAGTCCGTGGTCTTCCACAGCGTCGTCCTCGGACCGATGCGCGACCTGATATCCGACAAGAACGTCTTCACCGAGCTGCACCGGGACTTCGCCCAACGCTTCGAGGAGCGGGCCGCCGACGCGGGCGAGGCCGATCCGGAGAACTGGGCCTGGTATCTGCGCGAATCGCTCTACCACCGCTTCCAGATGCGGGACCCGCAAGCGCCCCGGCGCTGGCGCGAGGCGATGGAGCGCGCCTGGGCGGGCGGGAACACCGACCAGCTGCGCGGCCTCGCCGAGGAGATCCTCGGGGACGAGTACGTGGAACGCGACGCCCCGCGCCGGGTGCGCGGCGGCACCGTCATCACGTTCTCCCTGATGGCCGAGGCCCATCTGAACATCGCCTACGCCCAGTTCCGCGAGGCCATGGCCGAGGGCACGCCCTCGGAGGCGCACGACCACGTGTGGGCGGAGATCGAGCTGCATCTGACGCGGTCCGAGGAGCTGTTCGCACAGGGCGGCGTCAGCCCCCAGGACCGGCCACACTCGGTGCGCGAGGACGTCGTACGGGCCGCGCTGCTGGGCCTGGGCGGCAACGCCGGGGACGCGGTGCACCTGCTCGACGAGTGCGTGCTCTCGCGCGGGGAGCTGCCCGCCTTGGAGCGGCTGTGGGCGCTGAGCATCCGCGCCGCGCAGCTGCGCCTGCTGCGCTCCCAGGACACAGCGGCGGCCTACCACCAAGTCCTCGTCTTCGCGCGGGAGATGGGCCAGCGGGTCGTCGCGGCGACCGCCGCGTCCGCGGAGGCGGCGCAGCGCCGCCTGATGGGCGACGTCGGCCGTGCCATCGAGCTGTACGCGCAGGCCGCCGAGCTGCTGGGGAAGGCCGGGCAGCCCACGTTCCAGGCCGTCGCCCAGCAGGCCGGGCTGCTGCTGCGCTGTCGGCGACCGCAGCAGGCCCTTGCCGTGCTCGACGCGGCGCGGGTGACGACGCCATCGGAGCGGGCGGACAAGGCGCGGCTCCAGGCGAAGGCGCACCTGCTGCTGGGCCGGGAGGAGCCGGTGCTCACCGCGATCCACCGTGCCGACATCGCCGCGGGACAGTTGCAGGGCGCCGAGCGCTACCGGCACCTCGCGCAGAACGCCCAGCTGCGCGGCGTGGCCTACGGTGAGCTGCAAGAACTCTCCGACGCCAACGACTGGTTCACGAGCGCGGCAGGGCTGTGGTCCGAACTCGGCTATCTGACGGGCGAGCCCGAGTGCCACTATCTGTTCGCCCGCTTCCTGCTGCGCGACAGCATGGACTTCACCTCCGCCCACCGCCTCCTCGAACCCAAGGAATCCCCGGGCCAGGAACCGGAGTTCGCGCTGCGCCTGCACCTGCTCGCCCGCGAGTGGGCGAAGCGCACGCAGGGCGTGACGTCCGTCGAGGGCCTGCCGATGCCGTACGGGGAGCTGCCCGCCCTGGTCCGTCCCTTGCAGGTGCTGTGCCGTGTCGCGGCGCTGACCGAGGACCAGGATCCCGGTGAGCAGCTGGGGCAGTTGGGGCGGGCACTGGCGGAGGTGCGGCCCGCTCAGGCGCGCCTGGCGACCCTGCGCGATCTGGTCGACAATCCGGCCCTGGAGAACCGGGTGCCCTGGCCACTGCTGCGCCCGTTCTACGAGATGACTGAGGACGGCGAGCATCCCGATCAGGCGCTGGCCCGGCTGCTGATCGCCCAGGTCGGCGGCGCCGATCCGGCGCGCCTCGAACGGGCGGTGGACAGTCTCGTCGAGGGGGCCGGGGAGAACCGGCTGATCGTCTGGCGGTGCGGGCGCATCGCCGCCCGGCTCGGCCAACGCGAGCAGGCGGTGCGGCTTCTTCGCCGGGTGCCGTGGGAGCAGCCCCGCACCGTGCCGAGCGGCACGCCGGGTGTTCCGCACGCCCGGCTCGCGCTCGCCGCGCTGGTGCTGCTCGCCGGGATCGAGCCGGATCGCACCGCGGCCGTCCAGGCGTTCCACCGGGCCGTCGCGCTGGCCTCGCAGACCGGCATCGTGCAGCACAGCCTCCCGCAGACGCTGGCCGACTGCGCGCGGCGGGTCCAGGTCGACGGTGTGCCGGAGCGGATCCAGGACCTCCTGCTCAGCCTGAGCTGGCCGGTGATGCGCGATACGGACCGGCAGGACGAGCTGCGGCTCTTCCAGGACTGGCCGGGCGAGCGGACGCTGGCGCTGCGCCGGCGCCCGGACATCGACCCGGTGGACGACGAGGCCTCGCCGCATCCGGCGAAGCTGGCGGCCTGGCACGCCGACGAGTGGCTGCTGCGTGCCGCCCTGAGCAAGTCCACGCTGCGCCGGCTGCGCTTCGCGCGGCTGGAGTCCGAGGATCCGACGGCGCACGCGCTGCCTTGGGAGATGACACTTCAGCACGCGCTGGCCGCGGCCGACCAGGAGGAGCAGCCGGTGATGTACCGCACGCTGCCCTCCGCGGCCCGCCGCATCGACGTGCGCTGGCTGCAACACCGGCTGAACCGGCGGTTCGGCCTGCGCCTCGACGTGGACGGCCTCGTGGGGCCCGAGACCCGCAAGGCTCTGAAGCGCATCCAGCCGGGTGCTCCTACGGCGGGCCGGCCGCTCGTCGGCCCGGAGACCAGGCGCGCGTTGCAGCGGGACGAGACACGCGAGCCGGGGCCGCGCAAGGTCCTGGTGTTCAGCACGAAGCAGGAGGAGCGGGTGGTGCCTCTGTCGTACTGGCAGCGCCGCCTCCACCCCCAGCAGCGCCGCTTCCCGGTCAAGCTGGTCGTGGTGGACTCGGTGACCGAACTCACCACTCGCCTGACGTCTCCCCCGGACGGCACCGACGTCCTGCACATCGCCGCGCCGCTGCGCCAGCGCGACGGTATGCCGTACCTCGATTTCTCGCCACCCGGTCATGCCCGCCGGCTGGAGAGCAAGGCCCGCGGCTCGGACCTCTTCCCGAGCCAACTCTCGCGCTGGCTGGCCGAGTTCGAGCCGGACCGCACGCCGCTGGTCGTCCTCGAGCCGCCGTGCCCCGGCTCCGAGGTGGACCTCCACGTCCAGCTGGCGCTGCGCAATCTCTTCGCGGCACAGCTGTTCCGGCTCGGCGACTGCCCCGCGATCGTGTGCACGGGCCTGTTCCCCGAGAGCGGCCCGGAGCACATGGTGTCCTTCTATCGGGCGCTGTCGGAGGAAGCCGCTGTGGCGCACGCGGTACGTGGCATGCGCGAGGGGGCGGGTGACGGCGGAGCGGACCGGGGCACCACGTTCGAGGCCGACGGGGACGCGCTGCGGGCGTCGGCGCTGTTCGCGGCGTCCTCCGCGCTGCTGCGCCGCCCGATGGGTCAGTCGTGACGCCGCCGGCGGAGCTGGAGTCGCTGCTCGACGGCCTCGAGGACGAACTGGCCGCCTGGCGCCACCTGGCCCTCGACACGAAGGCCCCGCTGGAGAAGCACCGCAGTCAACTCCGCGCGGTGGAGGCGATGTTGGGCGAGGGCATCGCGGCGGCGCGTGCCGAGCTGGCCGCCGGTTCGGCGGCGGCGGGCCTGCACGTACTGGTCCTGGACCTGCACCACGTCTGGGACTACTTCCGCTCGAAGTTCGCGCTGCGCAGGCTCGACGAGTACCGCGGTTACCTCGACGCCGCGGACGAACTCGCCTGGGCGTGTTACGCGGGCCCTCTGAAGGCGGCGCTCGGGGCGGGGCACGCCCGGTCCAAGGAGCCGCCGCTCGTGTCGTTCGGCCGGGACGCGGCGCCGCGTGCGCACCGGCGCGGCGGGCAGTACCGCGAGCTGTTGCCGCGCGGCGGCATGCACACGCGCGCGGGTGTCCAGCTGGTGCGCAGCCTGCCGTTCCCGGTGATCGACGTGCCGTGGTACTACGGCTCGCACGTGCCCGCCGTGCTCACCGTGGCGCACGAGGTCGGGCATCACATCGAGGACGATTTCGGCCTGACGGAGACGATCGCGGCGCGGCTCGCGGGCACGTCGTTGCCGCCCGCGTGGTCCGGCGAGGTGTTCGCGGACGTGTGCGCGAGCCTGGCCTGCGGGGCGGCGTACCCCGCGGTCCTCGCCGACATCCTGGGGGCACTGGACCCCGAACCGGCCTACGAGGAAACGGAGTTGACGGCACACCCGCCGCTCGGCACCCGTCTGCGGATCTGCTGCGCCGTCCTGGATGTGACCGACCAGGAGCGCCCGAAGGCGTGGCCCGCGCCGGCCGCCGAAGCCCTGGCGAACGGCAGCGATGGCGCCTCGACGGGGGTGGCGCGGGCTCTCCTCGACGACGGCTACCCGCAGTTCGCCTGCCGCCGCCTCCCAAGACTGATTCCCACGGCGTCGGCCGGCCGGTTGCACGCCGACCGCCTCCTGGCGGGCATTCCGTCCGGCCTCACCCTCGTCCCTGGTGTGTTCGCCGCGGCGGCGCTGGCATTCCTGTCGGACCCGGCGGAGTACCGGGCCCGCCGTATCGGCGCCCGAGCGGTTTCCGAGGTCCTCGCGCTCCGGCCCCAGGGACCGCGCGACAGGGATCCGAACGCCGCGGCGAACGGCGGTCGAGCCCCTGGGGCAGGAGGTCATTTGCTGCGCGCCCTGCGAGCGGCGGAGCCGGACGAGCAGGCGGGACCGGACCTCAGGCCGACGCCGCGCGCCGGTCCCTGACGATCGACCGGCTCATGGCCACCACGCCCACGACGGGCCCCACCGCGAGCACCAACAGCGCGACCCGCCACGAGGTGTGCTCGACCAGTACCGGAACGCCCCACAACGTGACCGCGGTGGTCGAGTAGCCGAGCGCGAGCTGCAACGACAGCGCACCGCCCACGTAGTCGGGGTCGGCGCGTTCCGTGACCAGCGCCGAGAACTGGGCGGAGTCGGCCACCACCCAGAAGCCCCAGAAGACACACACGGCGATGACCAGCCCCGACGGCATCGCGTCGACTCCGGCGGCGAGCACCAGCGCCGCCCCGCCGGAACACACGAGGCAGATCCGGGCGGCCGAGGCCCGCCCCCACCGGTCGCCGAGCACCCCGCCCACCAGGCACCCGATCGCGCCGACGCCGATGCACGCGAAGGCGACGGTGGAGGCCAGCGCGTCCGTCCGGCTCGACTCCTCGACCACCGGAACGCTCGCCAGCAGCGACGCCACCGTGCCCCACATCGCGTACAGCTCCCACATGTGTCCCACGTACCCGAGGTCGGCGAGCACGACATCGCGATTGCGCAGCGAGCGCAGGGCGCCCCCTACGGTGACCCGGCGGCGCGGGAACGGGTACGGGCCGGGCGAGCGCAGGGAGAGGGCGAGCACGCCCCCGCACGCGCCCATCAGCGAAGTCACCGCGATGACGAGATGCCAGTCCACGCCACCCGCGGCGTTCACGGCGTGGGGCAGCGCCGAGCCGACGGTGAGCGCGCCGATCATGACGCCCAGCGCCTTTCCCCGGCCGGCGCGGAACCAGGTCGCGGTCTCCTTGAGCGCGGGCGGATACACCGCCGCGAGGAAGAACCCGGTGGCCAGGCGCAGGACGACGGCCGGCCACAGCCCGTCGGCGAGCAGCACCCCGAGATTGGCCACCGCCGCACCCAGCGCACCACCACACATCAACAGGCGGTTCGCCACGCGGTCCGCAAGACCTGACATCGCTGACGACACGGCCCCCACGACGAAGCCGAGCTGCACGGCGACGGTCAACAGCGCACCGGACCCGGGGCTCAGCCCCCACTCCTCCTTCAACTGCGGCAGCACGAACGACGCGGAGAACCACACACTCATCGACAGCAGCGTGCTCGCCGCGACGACGGCCAGCGCGACACCGGGCGCCATCCGGGGTGTCTCCCCGGGACGGCCTCCGAAGCCCCTCACGCCTTCACCAGCTCCCCTTGTCGGTCGGGCAGGGCACCTACCTACCCGCCACCTCCCGTTACACACCTGTAACTTGACGCTCTGTCATACATGCGGCACGGGACTACGGAAAGACTGCGCTCATTGATGTACTTCTGCGCGTACGCGGGATGGTCCTGGGCAACCGTAGAAGACGTGTCGTATCCGTACGACTCACAGGAGGCACGATGTCCACGCAGGCAGGCCGCCTGGCTGTCACCGAGCTGGCCCGGTGCGAGCACTGCGCGGTGCTGCGCGTGAGCGGGGAACTCGACCAGAACTGCGAGCAGTTCTTCCTCCGGGCGATCGGGACCCGCGTGCTGTCGGGCCACCGGCATCTCGTGCTCGACGTCACGGCGCTCACGTTCTGCGACTCGCGCGGCCTCAACTGCCTGCTCGCCGCCCGCTGGCTGTTGCAGCGCCGCGAGGGTCTGCTCCTGCTGGCCGGCCCCGGACGACGGTTGTCCGATCTGCTCAGCCAGACGGCCAGCAATGAACTGCTGCCGTCCCATTCCACCGTGAGCGGCGCCCTGGAGGCGTTGCCCCGGCACCACCGCCCGGTCTGGCCGCCGCCCATCCGCGGCGGCGAGGACGCCGCCGCCCCGCCGGCGGCCTGCGCGGCGGACGGGGACGCGGGCAGCTGAGCGGGCCCCGGCGAGCAGTCGACCGCACCGCCCGCCGGGGCCCGAACGTCAGGCCGCGGTGGGCACCGCGCAGGGGCAGGGCAGGTACGCCAGGCCGAGTTCCCCGTCGACGGCGCGGCTCGTGCGGGTGGCGGCGTCGGCGACCTTCTCCCACGAGCCGTACTTGGCGTGGAGCTGATCGGCCGTGGGGCCGAGGGGGTTGCCGTACTTCACCATGTTGCGCGCTTCGAGGACCCGGACCTCCTCCGGCGTCATCCCGGCCCGGGTGATCTCCTTGGCGTCGTTGCGCAGGTCGACCAGACGGCGGGCGATCTCCTCCGGGGTGCGACCCTCGGCGCGCATCGAGCACCGCACGCGGTCCATGTCACCGATGAGGTCGAGGTAGCGCATGCGGATGTCCCGCTGCTCCACCCGCTCGTCGGGCGTGGCGCGGCGGATCTCGCAGACCACGGGTTCCGGGCTCGTACACGCGCCGACGGCGGGCGGCTCCTGGGACAGCGGGGCCACGACGGCCGCGCCTCCGCAGGAGCCGGCGGCGCAGTGGGCGGCCGATGCCGCAGGTGCGGCGACGAGGGTGGCGGACAGGGCGGTCGTCAGCGCGGCGGCGGCGACCAGGGCGGCACGCTGGAGGAACCGGGCGTGGGAGAGGCGGGTAGTCATGCGGCCAGTCTTCGGTTCGGCCGTCGGACGGGGCGGGTGGCGCGCCCGGGGGTCACACCTGTGGGCGAGCGAGGGCGGATCCCCGCCCGTCAGCGTGGTTGCCGAAGCCCTCGCATCAGCAGGTCGATCAGCCGGCGCGGGTCGTAGCCGGTGTCGCTCTCGTGGCCGATGCAGAGGTTGCCGATGCCCCGCAACAGCTCGTAGGGCCGCACGCCGGACCGGATCTCGCCGGCCTCGACGGCAGCGTCCAGCAGTTCCTCGGCGACGGGCATCAGCCGGTCGATGAAGTACGAGTGCAGCGCGGCGAATCCGCTGCCCGCCGGCTCCAGCGTGTTGGCCAGGCCGTGCTTGGTGACCAGGAAGTCCACGAACAGATCGACCCATGCGCGCAGCGCCTCGAACGGGGACCGGGCCCCGGCCAGCAGGCGCGGGCCCGCCTCCGCGCACTCCTCGACCTGGTGGCGGAAGACCGCGACCACGAGTTCCGCGCGGGTCGGGAAGTGCCGGTAGATGGTGCCCATGCCGACGCCCGCCTCGGCGGCGATCCGCCGCACCGGCGCGTCGACGCCGGAGGTGACGAACACCCGGGCCGCCGCGGCGAGCAGCTTCTCCTGGTTGCGCGCGGCGTCCGCCCGCTTGCCCCGGCCGGCTCCGCCGACCTGGCCTTCCGTGGTTCCCACGCGTTCCTCCCGAGGACTGCCCATCAGGAGGAACCCTACTGGGCTTGCCGAAACGGAACAGCGCTCCGTAAGCTAACCGGAGCAATGTTCCGGAAAGTGCGCGGCGACCGCACCAGGGTCGGCACGCGCCGCACCGCGAGAGGACCTGCCTCATGACCACCAAACAGCAGCCCATCGGCTCGGGATTCGCGCCCGCGGCGACGGCGGACGACGTCCTCGCCGGCATCGACCTGACCGGCAAGCACACCGTCGTCACCGGCGGCCACGCCGGAATCGGCCGGGAGGTCACCCACGCGCTCGCCGCCAGGGGCGCCGCGGTCACCGTCGCCGCCCGCGACCCGCGGCGCGCGGCCGACGCACTGAGCGAGGCCGGAGTCGAAGGAGTGACGACCGGCCGCCTCGACCTGGCCGACCCGGCCTCCGTCACCGCCTTCGCCGACCGGTGGAATGCCACAGGCCGCCCGCTGCACATCCTCGTGAACTGCGCCGGCGTGGCCGCCCCCGCCACCCGCGAGGTCGAAGGACGCGGCTACGAGCTGCAGTTCGCCGTCAACCACCTGGGCCATTTCCAGCTCACCCTCGACCTGCTGCCCGCCCTGCGCGCCGCCCACGGAGCCCGGGTCGTCAACGTCAGTTCCGGCGCGCACCGCATGTCCGGCATCCGCTGGGACGACGTCAACTTCGAGGCGGGCGACTACAGTCCACGGCTCGCGTACGCGCAGTCGAAGTGCGCCAACGTCCTGTTCGGCGTCGAACTCGACCACCGCCACGCCGCCGACGGCATTCGCGCCTACTCGGCCCATCCCGGCGTCGTCGTCGGCACGGCGCTGAACAGCGCGGCGGGCCAGGAGGCGCTGCGCGCCGAGGGTCTGGTCGACGAGCGGGGCCGCCCGGTCATCGACCCCGCCCTCGGAAAGAAGACCGCGGCGCAGGGCGCCGCCACGATCGTGTTCGGGGCCGCACACCCGGCACTCGCGGGCATCGGTGGCGTCTATCTCAAGGACAGCGACATCGCGCCGCTGGACGACGAGGAACGTCCGTTGACCGCCGACAGCATCCCGTCCGATGCCATGTCACACTCCCTCGACCCCGACTCCGCGCGGCGGCTGTGGGAGCTGAGCGAGCGGATGCTGAAGGTGTGAGCCGGGCGCCCCGGCTCGGGCGCAGCGTCCGGAATATCCGCCGCGCCCGGCGGGGTTGCCCCCACATGTGGAGCAGCGAGCAACTCGACCTGGACGCCTATCTGGCCCGCCTGGAGTACACGGGCGACCGTGCGCCCACCCTGGAGACACTGCGGGCCCTGCAGCGCGCGCATGTGCTGACCTTGCGGTGGGACACCTTCGACTCGTTCCTGTACCGGGAGGTGCGGATCGATCTGCCGTCGGTCCAGGACAAGCTGCTGCGCCGAGGCCGGGGCGGCTACTGCTACGAGCACACCGTGCTGTTCGCCGCCGCGCTGGAGGCGCTCGGCTTCCGTTACACGGCCGTCTCCGCGCGGGTGCAGCTCGGCGCGGACTCCGGCACGCCCCGCCCGCTGACCCACGCGATGCTGCTCGTGGACCTGGACGACAAGCGGTGGCTGGTCGACATCGGGTTCGGCGCCAGCCCCTTGGAACCCATCGAGCTGGTCGACGGCGGCAGCAGCGAAGGCGGACCGTGGCCGTACCTGCTGCGGTGGCAGGCGATCACCCACGACTCGGAGGGCTGGGCGGTGCACCAGCGCGGGGACGGTCCGGAGGGGCCGGCGGGCTGGACGGTGCGGCAGGTCTTCACCGAGACCCCGCAGTACCCCGTCGACTACGCCGTCGGAAACCACTTCGTGTCCACGCACGAGCGCTCGCCCTTCGTCACCCGCCCCTACATCCAGCGGCTGCGCACGGACCGGTACGACACCCTCGACGTGCTGGTGTGGACGACGCACCGTCCGGGCCGGGAGCCGGAGTCGCGGACCGTGGTCCCGCACGAGGTGCCCAAGCTGCTCGACGACGTCTTCGACATCACCATGGATTCCGAGGAGGCCGCGCTGCTGGTGACCCGGCTGGCGGAGCTCGACGCGACCCGCAACCCGGCCTCGTAACCGCCCCGCTCGCGGTGGGTCAGCGCGCCATCGGGACCTCGGCTCGACTGTCCTCCGCGTCGGTGTCCTTCGCGCCCCGCACCCACACCGAGCGCTGCGGGAAGGGCAGTTCGATGCCCGCCGCGTCGAGGGCCTCCTTGGTGCGGCGGCGCAGCTCACGCGTGACCGCCCACTGCTTGAGCGGTGCGGTCTTCACGACGAGCCGGACCACGATGCCGTCGGCCTCGATGGACTGCACACCCCACACCGACGGGTCCTCGAGCAGGACACCCTTGTAGTCCTCCTCCGAGCGCAGCGACATGCCGGTCTCCTCCAGCACGGCGAAGACCTTCTCCAGGTTGGAGTCGTACGCCACCGACACGTCGAGCACCGCGCGGGCCCACTCCTGGCTGTCGTTGCGGACCCGCATGATCTCGCCGTTGCGGATGTGCCACAGGCCGCCGTTGAGGTCGCGGACCTGGGTGAGGCGGAGCCCGACGTGCTCGACCTCGCCGATGGCCTCGCCCAGGTCGACCGAGTCACCGACGCCGTACTGGTCCTCGATCATGATGAGCATCCCGGCCAGATAGTCGGCGACGAGGCTCTGCGCGCCGAAGCCGATCGCGAGACCCACCACGCCGGCGCTGGCGAGGAGCGGGCCGAGCGCGATGCCGATCTGGTCGAGGATCATGGCGAGGCCCATGACGGACACGACGATGGTCACGATGCTGCTGAGCACCGAGCCGATGGTGCGTGCCCGCTGCTCACGCCGCTCCTGCGCCCGGGAGGCATCGCGCTGCAGCACGGCGGGGCCGCGGGTGGTGCGCCGCGGCTCGCTGTCGTGCTCGCCCGCCTGGAGGACCCTGTTCACGGTCCGGGTGATGGCCCGCTGCGCGAGCGCCCGCACCAGTACGGCGCCGAGCACGATCAGCAGGATGCGCAGCGGAACGCCGACGAACGTGCCGATGTTGTCCCGCAGCCACTCGGGGGCGCTGGTCACCGGGTTTTCGCCGTTGAGGGCGTACGACGTCAACGCGTCATGGGACGACACGGGTTGAGCTCCGTTCCGTGGCAGGAGAGGCACATGCTTGGCGCCCGAACCTATTTACGGATCTCCGTCGAGGTCAAAGCGATGGAGAGCTATGTGTGGAGCCTTCACGCGTCCCGACGGGACCTTCGCATCCTCGTCACCGTGTCAGGCCAGCAGTGACAGCAGAAGTGTCATCAGCAGTCCGCAGACACTCACGAGTGTCTGGATGACGGTGTGCGACTTGGTGGCCTGGCCGAGTGTCATCCCGAAGGACTCCTTGACCAGCCAGAACCCCGCGTGGTTCACGTAGTTGAGGCCCACGGAACCGGCACCGATGGCGACGACGAGCAGCGAGACGGTCAGGCTCGACTCGGTGGCGGCCATCGGGGCGAGGACGCCGGTGGCGGCAACGATGCCCACGGTCGCGGAGCCGGTCGAGAACGACAGCAGCAGCGCCAACAGCCAGCCGAGCACAAGGACGTTGAGGTGTGCGCCCGAGGCGGCCGACTCCACCGCCTTGCCGATGCCGGAGTCCTCCAGGACCTGATTGAACGCGCCGCCGCCCGCGATGATCAGCAGGATGCCGGCCACGGACCGCAGGCTCTCGCCCAGGGAGTCGCGGATCGCCTCGCCGCCCGCCCCGCTGGGCAGCGCCACGACGAACAGCGCGAAGAGCAGGCCGAAGAACATCGCGACGACCGGCGAACCGGTCAGGGCGAGGGTGTGCCGCAGCCCCGCGGGCAGCGCGGGCACGAGGTCGGCGACGGTGTTCAGGAGCATCAGGACGACCGGGACGAGGACCGCGGCGACCGCCCAGCCGGTGGGCACACCGCGGCGCGTCCGGCCGGACTCCGTGGTGTCCCCGTGGGTGTCCGCGTCGTCGGAGCGGTCACCGGTGAACTGGGCGACGAGCGTGCGGTCGGGCCTGACGTCGAGGCGCGGCGCGATCCACCGGCCGTAGACGGGGCCCGCGAGAACGACCGTGGGTATCGCGCACATCAGGCCGACGCCGATGGTCAGTCCGAGGTTGGCGTGCAGACCGCTCACTCCGATCAGCGGTCCCGGATGCGGGGGCACCATGCCGTGCAGGGTGCACAGGGCGGCGATCGCCGGGGCCGCGAGGGCCACGTACGGGGAGCCCTTGACGTCGTGGTCGTCGCGCAGCCGCCGCGCCACGCTGAAGATCAGCGGCAGCAGCACGATCAGCCCGACCTCGAAGAACATCGGGATCCCGATGACGAAGGCCGCGCCGGCCATGTACCAGGGCAGTGACCGTCGGCCGGCCCGGTGGACGATGAGCCGGGCGATGCGGTCGGTGGCTCCGGAGTCGGACAGCAGCCGGCCCAGCATCGCTCCGAAGGCGAGGGTGACACCGACGTCGCCAAGGATGGAGCCCGCGCCCGTTTCCAGGGACTCGGCGATCTTCTCCGCGGGTTCACCGGCGGCGACGGCCGCGGCGAGCGAGACCAGCGTCAGGGCCAGGAAGGGGTGGAGGCGCAGCCGCGTATTGATGAGCGCGATCAGCGCGACGATGGACAGGACCAGGATGGCCAGGAGGCCCCAGGTGTGCGTGGTCACCGGCGGCCTCCGCGGGTGCTGTCACGCAGGCCGTCCCTGGCCTCTGCGGTCGGTGCTGTCATGGGGAACTCCTGGTCGGGGCGGCTCGGACAGGATGGCTCGGGGTACGTGTGCAGGGGGGTGGTGGGGGGATGGGCCGGGCGAACGTATCCCGCGCCGATCCGCGCCGAACAGGTTGCGCGCGCAAGCCGCGAAACCCGCCTTGTGCGGGTTCTGCTCATTGAGTGCACGCACGGACCGGGGTCCCTGACGGGCCCGCGGGAGGCGGCGGATACCGTCGCGACGTGAAGTTCTCCAGGCCGGTGCGGTGGCGAAGACGGCGACTGCGACTGCGCACCCAGGTACTGCTGTTGCAGAGCGCGGTCGTCGCGCTCGCCCTCACGGCCGCCTTCGGGGCCTTCGCATACGTCAACGATCAGCACGTCGAGCGCGAATACCAGCTGCGGGCGCTCGGGGTGGCCCGTACCGTCGCCGCGAATCCGGTGGTCCGTGCGCAGGCGGCCCGCTACTCGGTGTCCGCCGACGGGCGCCGCCGGGCCCGCGCGGAGCAGGACGTCGCCGCCCTCGCCGAAGGACCGGTGCAGGCGCTGGCCCAGGCCGCGCGGGCGCGCACCGGGTCCCTGTTCGTGGTGGTCACCGACGATCGCGGTGTCCGCCTCGCCCACCCGCAGAAGAGCCAGCTCGGGCGCATGGTGAGCACCGACCCGTCCCGCGCGCTGGCCGGGCACGAGGTGCTCGACCACGACCGCGCGCACCTCGGCGAGGAGATCGTGGCGAAGGTCCCCGTCTACGCCCCGCACAGCCGCCGTGTGGTGGGCGAGGCGAACGCGGGGGTCGCCGCGAGCCATGTGCACGACCAGGTGGTCCGCGTCCTCCTTGTCGGTCTGGCCTGCCTGACGCTGGCGCTGCTCGTCGGCGTACTGGCCTCGGCTGCGCTCGCCCGGCGGTGGCGGCGGCTGACCCTCGGCCTGGAGCCGGAGGAGCTGGTGGGTCTCGTGCAGGAGCAGGAGGCGGTGCTGCACGGCATCGGCGACGGGGTGCTGGCCCTCGACGCGCGGGAGCGGGTGACGGTCGTCAATGACGAGGCGCGGCGGCTGCTCGCGGTGGACGGCCCGGCGGGCGCGCCGGTGGCCGAATGGGGGCTCCCTCCACGGGTGTTGGCGGTGGCGCGTGCGGCCAGGTCGGACGGCGGGAGCGGTGAGCCGGTGGTGACCACGGCGGGCGAACGGGTCCTCGTGGTGTCGGCCCGGCGGGTGCGCCGCGCCGACCGTGACCTGGGCACGCTCGTCACGGTCAAGGACCGTACGGACGTCGAGTCGCTGACCCGGCAGCTGGACGCGGTGCAGGCGATGGGTTCGGCGCTGCGGGCCCAGCGCCACGAGTTCGGCAACCGGCTGCACGTGGTGGCCGGCCTGGTCCACGGCGGCCATCTGGCGCAGGCGGCACGCTACTTGGAGGAACTGACCGGCACGGGTTCGGCGTCGGTGTCCCTGCCCGGCCTGGACGCGGTGGACGACGACTACCTGCGCACCTTCCTGCGCGCGAAGGCCGCGCAGGCGCGCGAGAAGGGCGTGGAGCTGGTGCTCGGGGAGGGCACCTGGGTCGACTCCCCCGTCACCGAACCCGTGGATGTCACCACGGTCCTCGGCAATCTGCTGGACAACGCGGTGCACGCGGCGGGCGAGGGTGGGCGCCCGGCGCGTCAGGTCGAGGTGGAGCTGATGACCCAGGACACGACGCTGGTGATCACCGTGGCGGACAGCGGCGACGGTGTTCCCGCGGACCGCGCCGAGGCCGTCTTCGAGGAGGGCTTCTCCACGAAGGAGGGTGGCTCGGTGCCCGGCGGCCGTGGTGTCGGCCTGGCTCTGGTGCGGCAGATCGCGCGTGGCCGGGGCGGTGAGGTCGAGTTGGTGGCACCGGGCGGAGACCTCGGTGGCGCCATGTTCGTAGCGCGGCTGCCGGACGTACTGAAGGAGACATGGTGAACGCACGTCCCACGCTGTCGGTGCTGGTCGTGGACGACGACTTCCACGTGGCGGACCTGCACGCCTCGCACGTGGCGCAGGCCCCGGGATTCACGGTGGTGGCCACCGCGCGGTCGGCCGAGCAGGCGCGCGAGGTCGTCCGGGAGCAGCCGGTCGACCTGGCGCTGGTGGACGTGTACCTCCCGGACGGGTCCGGCGTGGACCTGGTCCGTGAACTGCCCTGCGACTGCTTCGTGTTGAGCGCGGCGACGGAGGGGCGGACCGTGCGTGCGGCGCTGTCGGCCGGCACGCTGGCCTACCTCGCGAAGCCGTTCCCGCCGCAGCGCCTGATCGACCGCCTGCGCGGCTACGCCCGCTACCGCCGCACGCTGGACTCCCCGCACGTCGACCAGGACACGATCGACGAGGCGGTGGCCGCGCTCTCGGCCCCGCCGCCGCGCCGCGACCGCCCCACGGGCGCGCACGCGGCGACCCGGCAACTGGTCCTGACCACCGTGCGCCAGGCCGACACCGCCCGGTCCGCGGCGGAGGTGGGCCTCGCCATCGGCATCTCCCGCGCCACGGCGCAACGCCACCTCGCGGGCCTGTGCACGGACGGGCTGCTGCGCATGCGACTGCGGTACGGGGCGACGGGCCGACCGGAGCAGGAGTACCGCCCGGCGGGCTGAACCGCGCCCGCCGTCTCAGCGGCTCCGCCGCAGTGCCCCCTCCGCACCGGCACCCAGCACCCCGAGCAGCGCCAGCGTTTCGGCATCGTGGGAGCCGGGTGGGGCGCTGTACAGGACGAGGTGCTGGTCGCGGTCGGTGAGGGCGAGTGCGTCGCAGTCGACGGTGACCTTGCCGACGACCGGATGGTCGAAGGTCTTGGTGAGGGTCGGCGCGGCCTGTACGTCGCGCAGCTCCCACAGTTGGGCGAACTCGGTGCTGCCGTCGCGCAGTTCGGCCACAAGGCCGGTGACCGCGGGGTCCTCCGGGTAGCGGGCGAGGGCGGAGCGCAGCTCCATGACGACGTGGTGGCGGAACTCCGCGGCATCGGAGATCCCGTACAGAGGCTCCTCGGGGTGCCGCGGTCCGAGGAAGGCGCGCCGCGCCAAGTTGCGCTCCTCCGGGGAGAGTTGGCCGTAGTCCTCCATGAGCGCGGCCGCGAGGTCGTTCCAGGCGAGGACCTCGAAGACGGCGGACGTCACGAAAGCGGCCGTCTGCGGGAGCCTTTCGAGGAGGGCGAGGATGCTCGGGCGGACGTCGCGCCGATGGCGTCGGCTCCGGTGCGGCGCGGTGCCCGCGAGGACGTGGAGGTGGTCGGACTCGGCGTCGGTGAGGCGCAGCGCGCTCGCGATCCCGGCGAGCACCTCGCCGGAGGGGCGGGGCGCGCGGCCCTGTTCGAGCCGGACGTAGTACTCGGTGGAGATGTGCGCGAGGACCGCGACCTCCTCGCGGCGCAGTCCCGGTGTCCGGCGCCGGGCGCCCGCCGGGAGGCCGACGTCCCGCGGCCGGAGCCGTTCGCGACGGCTGCGGAGGAACGCGCCGAGTTCCTGTTTGTCCATGCCTCCAGTGTGCCCGCGCGGCGGCCGCGCATCCTGGTACCGGTTGTGCCTGTACCGGGGACGCGGACCCCGCCGACACTCCCCTCATGACGAACGACACGACGCATGACACGACCAGTCGGACAACTGGTGGCGCGGCCGCCCGTACGACGCACCACACGCCGCACCCGCCCATCGGCCTGCTCACGGGCAAGGTCGTCTTCATCACCGGCGCGAGCCGCGGCATCGGGGCGGAAGCGGCCCGCCTCTTCGCCCGCGAGGGCGCCGCCGTCGTCCTCGCCTCGCGCGGCACCGACGCGCTGCGGCGCCTCGTCGAGGAGATCCGCGCGGAGGGCGGCACCGCCGACGCCGTCGCCCTGGACCTGGCCGACCGCGCCGGCATCCGGGCCGCGGTGGACCACGTCGGCGAGGTGCACGGGCGCCTGGACGGCGCGTTCAACAACGGCGCGGCGATCCAGCGGCCCGGCCCGCTGGACACCACCGGCGACGAGGACATCGACGTGCAGTTCGCCGTCAACTTCCGTGCGCACTGGACCGCCATGAACGCCGAGGCCGCACTCATGCGGCGCGGCGGGGGCGGGTCGATCGTCAACACGTCGAGCATCGGCAGCCGCCGC
Source organism: Streptomyces sp. NPDC051684 (assembly GCF_044453445.1). Lineage (NCBI taxonomy): Bacteria > Bacillati > Actinomycetota > Actinomycetes > Kitasatosporales > Streptomycetaceae > Streptomyces > Streptomyces sp. NPDC051684. The sequence continues at coordinate 321,242 of NZ_JBITCS010000004.1, forward strand.
GCGAACCCCGCGCTGCCCGCCTACGGCGCCATGAAGCGGGCGCTGAACAGCATCACCGAGACCGCGGCGGTGAGTTGGGCTCCGGACGGCATCCGGGTCAACGGGCTCACTCCCGGCGGCACCGCGACCGAGATGATCGACACCTGGGAGGAGGCGACCCCCGGCATCGTCGAACAGATCAAGGGGGCGATCCCTCTCGGCCGGATGGCCGAGCCCCGCGAGGTCGCCGAGGCGGCGGCATGGCTGCTCAGCGACCGGGCGTCGATGGTGACGGGGGCGGTGTTGCCGGTGGACGGCGGGGCGGGCGCCTGAGGGCCTACCCGTCGGCCCACGCGCGCCCGCCCGGCGTCGGGCCGTGGCGGCGGGCGAGGGACTCGCGGGCGGCCTGACGGGGTTGGCGGCGGCGCCAGTACGGGTTGTCGTGCGGGAGGCCGGCCGACACCCGGCCGTACCTGCCGAAGCTGGCCACCAGGAGCCCCATCACGAAGCTGAACACGACGTTCGACATGCCGAAGCCCAGGAAGTTGGCGGGACGGTCCAGGACGAAGAGGTGGTAGAAGCCGCTGAGGACGGGGCCCACGACGACCGGGATAGCGTCCCTCCCGCGACGAAGTGGGTACTCCGTCCGTTGGTGACACGTCTTCCGACGGTGGAGGCCGAACGGTTGCACCGGGATCCAAACGGCTTGATGGGCCGCGTCGGCGCATCCGGTGTGCGGCGCCGTCGCGAAACATGGGTGGCATTCCGGCGGAACACGCCCGGGAGCGCGAGCGAGGAGACACCCGCATGACGGACCACCACTGGCTCTTCGGCGACCAGCTGGGGCCGCACCACCTCAGCGGTCTGGGCGAGGTGCCCGTGGTGATGATCGAGGCACGTTCGGTGTTCCGCCGTCGCCGCTTCCACCGGGCCAAGGCACACCTGGTGCTGTCCGCGATGCGCCACCGGGCCGCGGAACTCGGCGACCGGGCCCGGTACGTGCGGGCCGAGACGTACGCGGAGGGGCTGCGGGAGGCGGTGCCGGACGGCGGGCAGGTGACCGTGAGTCATCCGACCTCGTACGCGGCGCTGCGGCTGGTGAAGTCGTTGGATTCGGTGCACGTGCTGCCCGCGCGGGGATTCCTCGTGCCGCGGGGCGAGTTCCGCGCGTGGGCCGACGGGCACGGCGGACGGCAGCTGCGGCAGGAGGACTTCTACCGGTGGGTGCGGCGCTCGCACGAACTGCTGATGGACGGCGACCAGCCGGCGGGCGGGCGCTGGAACCACGACCACGACAACCGCGAGCCCCCGCCCGAGGGGGCCCGCACCCTGGGTGCCCCGGCGCCGTACCGGCCGCGCGAGGACGAGATCGACGAGGACTACCGCCACCGCAACGCGCTGCGGCACCACGAGCCGCTGCCCGACTGGTTCCTGGAACTGGACGCCGACGCCGTACAGGCACGCTGTCTGGCCACGACGCTGGCCCAGGTCCGGGACACCGGCTGGACCCACCACATACCGCGCCTGATGCTGCTGGGCAGCCACGCGCTCCAGCGGGGCTGGGACCCGGAAGCAGTCACGGACTGGTTCCACCGCTGCTTCGTCGACGGCTACGACTGGGTGATGGTGCCCAATGTCGTCGGCATGTCGCAGTACGCCGACGGCGGCCGCATGACGACGAAGCCGTACACGTCGGGCGGCGCCTACGTGAACCGGATGAGCGATCTGTGCAAGGGGTGCGCGTACCGGCCCGGTGACCGCACGGGCGACCGGGCCTGCCCGTTCACCGCCGGGTACTGGGCGTTCCTGCACCGCCACCGGGCCCGCCTGGAGCGCAATCCGCGAATGGCGCAGCCGGTCCGCGGGCTCGACCGGCTGGCCGACCTGGACGAGCTGCTGCGCGACGAACGGGAGCGCGGTGACGCGGCTCCGTGACCCGCTGCGTGACCTGCGGCGCGGCTCAGTGCCGCAGGTCGTGCAGCACCTCGCGGGCGGCCCGGGCGCCGGAGGCGAGCGCGCCCTGCACCGAGCCGGTGGCCCGGTGGTCGCCGCACACGTACCGGCCCGGTGTCACGCGGGTGGTGCGGGTCAGCGGCTGCGGCGGGGTCATGGCGGGCAGCGCGTCCTCGACGGTGCGCTGGGTGAGCAGGTCCCAGCCGTCGGTGCCGGTGCCGTACGCCTCGCCCGCCGCGGCCCGGACCGCGCGCTCCCGGCCCGCCGTGTTCCGGCCGAGCACCGAGGTGGCCACGAGGGCGAGGCCGGGCGGCGCGTACTCGGGCACGACGTCGCTGAGCACACACGTGTTCAGGAAGCGGCGCCGGTTGTCGACGAGGAGGGTCGGCTCGCCGAGCGGGGACCGCGGGGCGACGTGGTAGTACGTCGTCACCACGCGGGTCTCCGGCGTGCTGACGTCGGGCAGCAGCCCGGCGACGGCGCCGGGTCCAGTGGCCACGACGACGGCCCGCGCGGGGATCTCGTCTCCTTCGACGGTGAGCACTCCGGCGTCGGTGAGCCCGGCGACGGGTGACTCCAGCCGTACGACGTACGGGGGCAGGGCGGCCGAGAGGGCCCGCGGGAGCGCGCCGACGCCGGCGGCGGGCAGACACAGCGTGCCGCGTAGCATGCTCCGCCACACCAGGTGGAAGAACCGGGCGGACGTCTCCAGCTCGTCCTCCAGGAAGACCCCGGACAGGAACGGGCGGAAGAACCGCTCGACGAGTTCGTCCGAGATCCCGGCGTCCGCCAGCGCGGTACGCGTGGTGGTGTCGGCGGACCGCTTCAGCCGCCGGGGAGGCGCCAGCATGTCGCGGGCGGACAGCGCGGCGAGGGCGGCCAGGTCGCGGGGTCCGGCGAAGCGGCCCGGCAGCAGGTCGGGCAGGGTGCGCGGGCGGCGGCTGGGGTCGCTGAACCGGAGCCGGCCCGCGGGCCCGTGGACCAGGACGCCTGCGGTGAAGGGCCGCAGACGGAGCTTGCGCAGTGGCAGCCTGCGCCGCACCTGCGGGTAGGAGGTGTTGCAGACCTGGAAGCCGCGGTCGACCACGAATCCGTCGACCTCGTCCGAGCGCATCCTGCCGCCCACTTCGTCGCCCGCTTCGAGGACCTGCACGTCGACACCGGCCGCCGCCAGATCCCGCGCGCAGGCGAGTCCGGCGACACCGGCTCCGACCACGAGGACGTCCGCCCGGTCCTGGGCTGCGGACGTGCGACCTCCGGGTGCGCCGGTCGCTGACATGCGACCACCTCTTCCGTCCTTCGGCGCGGCTGTTCCGCCCGTACCGGAGTGTTCCGCGAAAGGGACGCCGACGGATGCGCCGCGCTCGCGGGGACCGGTGTCACCGTCCGCGCAACGCGGCCAGGGCGTCGCCGAGGGTGGCCGGATACGTGGCACCCGCGACCGCCGCGCCCCGCCAGCCAGGGCCGCCGAGCTGGATGACGGGCTTCTGGCGTGCGCCCTTCAGTCCCCAGCCCACGCGCATGAGGTGCTCGGCGAGCGGCGCTCCGGCGGAGGAGCGCGACTGGGCCCAGAGCATCACGGCCGTGGGTCCTGTGCGGTGCACGGCCTCGGCGAGGGCGTCGGCGGGGACGGCGGCGCCGAGCATCCGTACCGGGCGGCCTTTCACGGCGAGGGCCGCGTGCATCGCCTCCAGCGGGAGGGTGTGCTGTTCGCCGGGGGTGCAGGCGAGGAGGACGGGCGGGCCCTCGCGGCGGACCGGGCGGCGATCGAGGAAGGGGGCGCAGCGCAGGGCTGTGGACACGTGCCAGGACAGGAAGTGCTCGACCTCCACGTAGCGGTCTCCGGCGGTCTCCCACTTGCGGCCGACGGCATGCAGCGTCGGCATCATGAGTTCTTCCCAGGTGGCGACAACGCCGTGGGCGCGCAGGAAAGCGTGCAGGCGGTCCTCGACGGTGTCGGCGTCGAGCCGCAGTGCGGCGCGGGCCAGTCCGCGGCACTCGGGGTGCACCATGCCGAGGGCGAGTCCGGCGCGGTCGGCGGCAGGCGCGCTGCCGCCGCCTTCCGCGTCGTGCGCGGTAACCGGCTCGTCGGAGGGGATCGCGGCGGCGGGGTTCGCGCCGCTCTTGACGAGGCGCGCGGCCTCACCGGGCGGCACCCCTTGCGCGGTCAGCCGGCACATCGCTTCCAGCATGGCGACGTCGTCCGGGGACCAGCGCCGGTGTCGGCCCTCGCTCCTGCGGGCGGGCCCCAGGCCGTAGCGCCGGTCCCAGGAGCGCAGGGTGGTGGGCGATACGCCGAGACGCCGGGCGACCGTTCCGGAGGTGAGTCCGGCACCGTCGGCCGCTCCGTCGGCGGTGTCCACCCGCTCGCCGTGCGCCTGCCGCTCCATATACGCACCTTATCGTTGCGAGAGCAATGCGCCGTCAATCTCCGTATGGCGGCTCCTTTGCCCACGCACGGGCGCATCCAACCGCGCGCTTCGCACGGAAACAGGGGTGAGTGCCGCGGGACAGTGCCGCTCCGCCCCGGCTCCCACGCCCGACGAAAGCGCGAGGTCCGCCATGCCTCCCCCGTCCATGCCGCCCCGTGACCGTCATCCTCCGGTCGAGGATCTCGCGCTCGCGACGCTGGCCCAGGATGCGGCGCCCCTCGACACCGAGCATGTGCTCGGGTGTCGTGTCTGCCTTGCGACGCTCGGGATCCTGGCGCGGGTGGCGCGGGCCGCGAGATCGGGACCCGCCCCTCCGACCGCACCCCCCGCCTCGACCTGGCAGGGGATTCGTCGCAGGTTGTGAGGCTCTCCCGGGTTTCCGACAAGCCGACGGACCGCCATATCGATGCAACTACGGTGCAAGTCGAGCCCTGCCTCTTTTGCCAGGACAGTGAACCCGGCAGCCGACGGCGAAAGGACCGGGCCATGTCTGTCCTCCTGACCATGACGGAAGCCGCAGCGCCGGGCGCGGCCTCCGGAGAGCGATGCGTGGAGCTTTCCGACGACGAACTCGCCACGGAGCTCCTGCGTGGCAGCGAGGCGGGACTCGAAGGCGTCTACCGCCGCTGGGCGACCCTGGTGCACACGCTTGCCCACCGCTCGCTCGGCGATGCGCGCGAGGCCGAGGACGTGACCCAGCAGGTCTTCCTCGCGGCATGGCACGGCCGGCGCAACTTCGACCCCCGGCGCGGCCGGCTGGCCGGCTGGCTCGTCGGCATCACCCGCCGCAAGGTGGCCGATGCCCTCAGCGCGCGCACCCGCCGCACGGAACTGCTCGGCGCCGCCGGGGCCGAGCTGGCCGTCCAGCGCCCCTCGCAGGAGCAGGACGTCCAGCGGGTGCTCGACCAGGTCGTCGTCACGCACGAACTGGAACAACTGCCCCCGGCTCAGCGCCGGGTCCTGGAGCTGACGTTCTACGACGACCTGACCCAGACCCAGATCGCGGAACTCACGGGCTGGCCGCTCGGCACGGTCAAGAGCCACGCGCGGCGCGGACTGCTGCGGCTGCGGGACCAGCTCGTGCGCAGCGACGGGACGTGAGCCGCGAACCGACAGGCCCCTGGGACACCACAAAGGCCGCAGGGCCGAGACGCGCTCGGCCCTGCGGCGGGTGCTTCGGGTGACTCCGCAGGCTCAGCCCCCTTCGGCGGGCAGGAGTCGCACGCGACGTTCCGCAATCTTCTCTACCGCCGCGCGGGTGTAGGCGAGCGGGAAGTACGCGCCCTCCAGCCACGGTTCGGCGAGGTCGCGATAGTGCGGGTCGGCCGGGTTGCCGGACTGGCCGGGGGTGTTCACCGCGACCGAGGAGTCCCAGTCGCCGACGTCCATGACGACCCGGAACGACGGCCCGCTGGTGTGCAGGAAGTCGCTGGTGCGGTACGTCGCCGCGTTGACCGTGTCCGGGGATCCGCCGCTCGGTATCGGGCCGACGTCGAAGCGGGCCCGGTCGGCCTCGTCGAGGGCGGCCGACGCCGGGTGCTGGAAGAGGCTGTGGTGCAGCTTGCCCCACTGCCAGGTCCGCTCGTCGTCGCCCAGGAGCTTGCGCGTCTCGGCGTAGGCCTCCCCGAGGGTGTCGAGCAGCAGCCGGTCGCGGGCCGCCTCGTCCTTCAGCCACCGGCCGGGCTTCTCCAGCTCGCCGAGGAGTACGAGGGTGTCGGCGTCCTCGATCAGCTCGGCGGCCTTCGGCACCGCGGCCCGTACGAAGCCGAGGCCCAGGTGCCTGGAGAGCCACACCTCGAACAGGGCCGCCGCGGCGGAGTCGGTCGATTCGACGGCGTCCCAGTCACCCAGCAGGCGCAGCGCGCGACGGCGGTCGGGTTCGCTGCTCCGCAGCCGGGCCAGGAGGGCGGTCAACCGACGTGCAGGGATGGAGAGTTGGTCGTGTTGCAGCTTCTTCGAGTCGGCGACGGTGTGCCGGTGCTGCTTCGAGAGGACTTCCACGATCCGCTGGTGCCGGAAGGGGTTGGTCCACTCGTAGCCGAGCCCCATGTCCTGGTACTCGGGCGGCAGGTTGAACTGGTTGGCGGTGGCGATGAAGCCGGCGGCCGGGTTGAGGGTGCGCGGCAGGTCGTCGCCCGAGTGGAAGCCGTCCCACTCGCAGCGGCCGTCGCCCGGCACCGGGAGGAGCCCGTCGTATCCGACGCGCTTGGGTGCGAGGCCGCCGGGGACCCAGCCGATGTTGCCGTCGACGTCGGCGTAGACCTGGTTCTCCGTCGGGGCGCCCCAGTTGCGCATGGCCTCGGTGAACTCGCGGTAGTTGCGGGCCCGCATGTAGGCGACGCTGCCGAAGTACGGTGACGTGCCCGGCTCCAGCCACGCGGTGCGCACCGCGTAGGCCAGGTTGTGCTCCTCGTCGACGTGGATCACGGGACCGTGCCGGGTGAAGGTCAGCTCGGCGGGTTGGCCGTCGCCCTGGCCCGCGACGGGGATCCGCTCGCGCAGCACCTTCATCGGCTCCCAGTCGCCCTGGTAGCGGTAGCGCGTGCGGTCGTCCGGGTCCAACTCGTAGACGTACAGGTCCTCCTGGTCCATCGGGAAGATGGTCAGGCCGAAGGCGACGGTGCCGTTGTGTCCGATGGAGATGCCGGGGAGGGCGGGCTCCCCCGCGCCGATGACATCGAGGCCGGGGGCGCTCAGGTGCGCGAGGTAGCGCAGGGACGGCGCCGAGTAGGAGCGGTGCGGGTCGTTGGCGAGGATCGGGCGGCCGGTGGCCGTGCGCCGTCCGGCGATCACCCAGTTGTTGCTGCCCTCGGTGGTGGCGTCGCGCACCACCGCCGGTCGGACCGCTCCTTCCTTGAACTCGACTTCCTGGGTGGCGAGTTCGAATACCTTCAGCACGTCGTCGGGGAGCACGCACGGGTCGAAGCCGTCCGGCACGGTCGCCCTGTGGTCCGGTTGCAGCCCCTGGCGCACCAGGTCGGCGTCCACCCCGGCGGCGCAGGCGACCTGGGCGCGCTTGACCTCGCTGGTCAGGTTGCGGGTCAGGCCGTGGCTGCGGATGCGGACGACGTCCTCGGGCTCCCAGCGGGCCGGCCGGTAGCCGAGGAGGCCGAATTCCTCGGGGAGTTGGTCGGGGTGGGCGTCAAGCCACTCCACGTACGCGTTGATCCCGGCGGTGAACTGCGTCGCGATGCGCCGTGCGTCCTCGGCGTAGCGCGCCCACTCGACGTCCATGTCGCCCCGGTACAGGAACAGGCGGGTGGCCCGGTCCTGCGCCACGTAGTCGGGCCCCAGGACACCGGAGAGTTCGCCGAGTCCCCGCCTGCGCCACAGGTCGATCTGGAAGAGGCGCTCGCGGGCGGCGTTGAAGCCCTGGGCGAGGAAGACGTCGTGCTCGTTGTCGGCGTAGATGTGCGGTACGCCGTAGCGGTCCTCGATCAGCTCGACCGGGGCCCGCAGGCCCGGTATCCGGTAGTCGCCCGGCCCGGCCGATGCCGCGCCCGCCTGCGGTGCGCCCACGACATCGGCCATCACGCCGACTCCGGACACGCCCACCGCCGTCGCGGCCAGTACCTGCCGTCTGGAGAACCGCCCCTGCCCGGCATTCGCCACACCAACCTCCTCGTCGGTCAACTGCTCGGCACACCACCGCGCGTCGGCACGCGGAAGGTCCCTCACACGGACGGGCACGAGGTTAGGAGGAAGCGGAACGCAGGACGAGGGGCGCGTCGTTTCGTTCATATTGACCGTGGGCGCGGCCGGGCGCCCCGGGCGTACTGACGCGGCGTTCAGTCCAGCGGCGCGTGGTTCGCCCAGGCGACCTTGTACGGGTAGCGGGCCTTCCAGCGGTGGATCAGCTCCTCCGCGCCGGGGGCGGCAAACGCCGCGCCAAGCGCGTCCACGTCCGCGACGCCGAACTGCACGACCGCCGTGGCGATCATCGCGGGGATGGCCTCCTCGCCGGGAACCGGAATGTGCCGGCGGGTGGCGCACGTCTGGACGTGGCCCGAGTCGAGCATGAGCTCTTCGATGTCCTGAAGGAATTGGTCGAGGTCGGCGTCCGGGATCGGGCCGTCAAAGGATACGAGCATCGTGTGGTGAATCATGCGGCCATCGAACCAGGACCGGGAGCAGCGCGTCCAAGACCTGCTCGGCCTCGAACGATAACCTGGAGGCATGGCTGAACTGGAGACACGGGAGATCGAGTACGTCGTGGCCGTCGCCGAGGAGCTGCACTTCGGCCGCGCCGCCCAGCGCCTCGCGATCGCGCAGCCCGCCCTGTCGAAGGCGGTCCAGCGCGTGGAGAGGCGGCTCGGCGTCACGCTCTTCGTCCGCTCCAGCCGCCAGGTCGCGCTGACACCCGCCGGCGAGGCACTGCTGCGGGACGGGCGGTACGCGCTGGACGCGGTGGCCGCGGCCGCGGAGCGGGCCCGCCGGGCCGCGGAGTCAAGGACGCGGCTGCGGCTCGTGCTCAAGCCGGGCGGTGACGCCGACCTGCTGTCCGTGATGCTGGCCGCGTACGCCGCGGGGTCCGACGCGCGCCGGGTCGAGATCGTGTTCAGCGGGCCCGCCGACCGCGCGGAACAGCTGCGGGACGGCCGGGCCGACGTGGGACTCCTGTATCTGCCGTTCGACGACCTGGAGGGCCTGGACCACGAGACGCTCCGCGTCGAGGAGCGCGTCGCGGTCCTCCCCGCGGACCACCGGCTGGCCACCCGCGAGTCGGTGCGGCTCGCCGACCTGAAGGACGAGCCGATGCCGCGCTGGAAGGGGGTGCCCGGGGTCGGTGGCGACGGCGGGCCAGGACCCGAGGTGCGGGATGTCGCGCAGCTGATCCCGTTGGTGGCGGTCGGCAGGGCCGTGGCCGTCCTGCCCCGCTCCCTCGTGCACCCGGTCCCGCCGGGCGTGGTGTGCGTACCGGTGACGGATGCTCCTGAGAGCCGACTGGTGCTTGCGTGGCCGGCCCGGGCGGGGCATCCGCTCGTACGGGCCTTCGTGACAGCGGCGGTCGGGGCGGCCACGGGACGCGGGTGACGGGGCGCGAGCAGGCGAGTGCCCAACTCGGCAGCGGCGGCGCCCCGCCTTGGTACGCCAGGCCGCACCCGTGGTAGACCGAAGCCCCCGCCGCGACCGATCCGGAGGTCCTCATGCGCCGACTCGCCGTCTTCCTCGCCTCGTCCAGTGGCATCGACCCGGCCCACACCGAACTGGCCGCCGCCGTAGGGGCGGAGCTGGCCCGGCGCGGGATCGGGCTCGTCTACGGCGGCGGCCGCCGCGGTCTGATGGGCGCCATCGCGGACAGCGCGCTGAAGGCCGGTGGCGAGGTCATCGGTGTCATGCCGCGCAGCATGGTCGAGCGGGAGTGGGCACACGAGGGTGTGACCGAGCTGCTCATGTGCGATTCGATGCACGAGCGCAAGGCGCTGATGGCCGATCAGGCGGACGCCTTCGTCGCCCTGCCCGGGGGCCTGGGCACGCTCGAGGAGATCTTCGAAGTGTGGTCCTGGCGCCAACTCGGCTTCCACGCCAAGCCCGTCGGCTTCCTGGACGCCGGTGGCTTCTGGTCACCGTTGCTGGGCGCCCTGCGCGGCATCGCGGACTCCGGCCTGCTTCCCGCGGCCACGCTGGACGACCTCGCCGTGGCTCCCGACCTGCCGGGCCTGCTGGCGGCGCTGGAGGAGCGGCTCCGAACCATTCCGGAGCCCGCGCACGGAGAACGCCTGCGCTAGTACTGCAACGGTTCTCGGCGCCGTCCGCTACCGTGCGATCGATGACCACCTCTTCGACGCACGCCATCGGCCCGGACTTCAACACCCCCATCGAGAAGCGGTACTTCGAGGACTACGTCCCCGGATCGACGTACACCTACGGCAGCATCACGGTCACGGAGCAGGCCATCCTCCGTTTCGCCGGGGAGTTCGACCCGCAGGACATCCACACCGACCCCGTGGCCGCCGCCACGGGCCCCTTCGGCGGGCTCATCGCGAGCGGCTGGCACACCGCCTCGGTGATGATGCGCCTGTACGCCGACCACTACGTCAGCAAGGTCGCGAGCCTGGCCTCGCCCGGCATCGACGAGCTGCGCTGGACCCGCCCGGTCCGCCCCGGCGACAGCCTCTCGATCCGCACCACGGTCCGCTCGGCCCGCCCCTCGCGCAGCAAGCCCGACCGGGGGCTCGTCCACACCGATGTCGAGGTCCTCGACCAGCACGGCGAAACCGTACTGACCCTGACCGCCATGAATCTGCTGCTCCGCCGCGACCAGCAGTGATGCGGTGACGGGGGCGGACGCCCGGTGGCGATCACCGTCAATCACCTGATAGGCAATGATGGTGACGTTACGTCAGGGAACGACGCGAACGGGCGGGGCGGCGGCGGTCGTCACCGTACTCGCCCTGCTGATGACGACGGCGTGCGGGGACAGCGACTCGGACGACGCGGGCAGCGGCGGCGAGGACACCCAAGTCAGCGTCGCCGCACTGCCGTTGACGGACTCCGCCGCGCTGTACATCGCCCGCGACCGCGGGCTGTTCAAGAAGGAGGGTCTTGACGTCCGCATCCAGCCCGTGCAGCAGAGTATCCAGGCGCTGCCCGCCCTGTCCAAGGGGCAGGTCGACGTGATCGCGAGCGCGAACTACGTGACCTTCCTTCAGGCCCAGGAGAAGGGCACGCTCGACGTGCGCATCCTCGCGGAGGGTGTGCGGACGGCTCCGCACATGATGGACGTCCTGGTGCCCAAGGACTCCCCCATCAAGAGCGCCGACGATCTCAAGGGCAAGAAGGTCGCCGTCAACATCCTCAACAACATCCAGACCCTGACGCTCGACGCGATCCTGGACGAGCGGGGTGCCGGCCGGCCCGCGTACCGGCAGATCGCGTTCCCGCAGATGGGGGCCGCCCTGGAGAAGGGCCAGGTCGACGCGGTGCATGTCGTCGAGCCCTTCGACGGCGCGATCCAGCACGACCTGAAGGCCAAGGTCCTCGTCGACGGCGCCGCGAGCCCCGTCGAGTCGCTGCCCATCAGCGGGTACGTCACCACCGCCAAGTACGCGAAGCAGAACCCGGACACCGCCGCCAAGTTCAAGCGTGCCATCGAGGCCGCTTCGAAGATCGCCGACGCGGATCCGGCCGCCGTGCGCAAGGTGGTGCCCACCTACAGCAAGGTCAAGTCCGCGCAGGCCGAGTCGATGGGGCTGCCCGCGTATCCGCCGAGCACCGATGTGCGGCAGCTGCGCCGCCTCACCGAACTCATGCACAAGCAGGGGCTGTTGAAGAAGGCCGTCGACCCGTCGACACTCGTCGTCAAGTGACCGGGCGCGGCCGCCGGGATGCCGGGCTCGGCCTCCTCGGCGCGCTGCTGGCCTTCGGTGTGTGCGAGGCGGTGTCCCGCGCGGGGATCGTGCGGCGCGAGTATCTGCCGCCCGCGTCCGACGTCCTGGCCCGTGCCGTCGAGCTCGCGGGCGACTCCGTGTTCCTCGACGGGGTCGGCGCCACGCTGCGCGCCTGGGTGCTCGGGCTCGCTCTCGCGTGTGCGATCGCGGTGCCGGCCGGGCTGCTGCTCGGGAGCGTGCCCGTGCTCGACGCCGCGGTGCGGGCCATCGTGGAATTCCTGCGGCCGCTGCCGTCGGTGGCGCTGATCCCACTGGTGTCGCTGCTGCTCGGCTCCGGCACCGAAACGGAGGTCGCGCTCGTCACGTATGCCTCGGTGTGGCCGATCCTGTTCAACACGATGTACGGCCTCGGGGAGAGCGAGCCGCTGGTCAAGGACACGCTGCGCGCCTTCGGCTTCGGCCGGGCCGCGGTGCTGCTGCGCGTCGAACTGGTCGGCGCGGCGCCGTTCATCGCCGCGGGCATCCGGATCTCGGCGGCCGTCGCGCTCGTCGTGGCCGTCGCCACGGAGCTCCTGTCCGGGTTCGGCGAGGGCCTCGGCATCTTCATCGCCCAGGCGCAACAGGCCACGGACGGCAACCGGGACGTGCTTGCCGGCGTGGTGTGGGCGGGCGCCATCGGCCTGCTGATCAACGACATACTCGTGCGGTGCGAACGACGGCTGTTCCCGTGGACGCCGGAACGGCAGGCGGTGCGGACGTGACACGGACGGCCGAGACACCAACACGAGCCCCACGCACGATAGTTGCACGCCTCCGCACCGGCACCCTGCTCCGCTGGCCCGTCCTGGCCGTCGCCGTCGCGCTCTGGGAGGTGGCCGCCCGCGCGCACGGCAGTGTCTTCTTCCCACCTCCGTCACGCATCGCGCACCACGCCTACGACCTGTGGTTCTCGGGCCCGGTCTCCCATGTCTTCCTCACCGACGCCGCGTTCGACACCATCGGCCCGAGCCTCGGCCGGATGGCCGCCGGGTTCCTGCTCGCGGCCGTCGCCGGGATCGTGCTCGGGGTGGCGATCGGCCGCTCCCGGCGGGTGTACGCGCTGTGCGATCCGGTGCTGCAGTTCGCGCGGGCCGTCCCGCCGCCCGCCCTGGTCCCGGTCTTCGTCGTGGTCCTCGACCTCGGTACGCCGATGCAGATCACGTCGATCGTGTTCAGCGCCGTGTGGCCGGTGCTCGTGAACACGGCGGAGGGCGCCCGCAACACGGACCCGCTGCGCCTGGAGGTCGCCGCCGCCCTGCGCCTCACGACAGCCGAACGCCTCTGGTACGTCATCGTGCCGTCCGCGCTCCCCCGCATCTTCGCCGGGCTGCGGCTCAGCCTGTCGCTCGCCCTGATCCTCATGGTGTTCTCGGAGCTGCTGCCCGGCACGGAGAACGGGATCGGCTTCGTCCTCACCGACGCCCAGTCCCGCTCGGACCTGCTCACCGTGTGGGCGGCCCTGGCCCTGCTCGGCGTCCTCGGGTATCTGCTCAACACCGGCCTGCTGGCCATCGAGAAGCGCGTGCTCGGCACGGGGAGGACGGCATGACGACACACCTCGGAGACGAGGAAGGACGCAGCGAGGACGGCCCCCACCTGCTGCGCCTCACCGGCATCAGCCAGTCGTACGGCTCCCATCGCGTCCTGCACGACGTGTCACTGACCGTTCCGAGCGGCCAACTCCTGTGTGTCGTGGGCCCGTCGGGCTGTGGCAAGTCGACATTGCTGCGCACGATCGCGGGGCTGCTCCCCGCACAGGAGGGCACGATCACGGTCGACGGGGCACCGGTCACCGGAGTGCCCGACCGGCTCGCGATCGTTTTCCAGGACTACGGCCGCTCCCTGCTGCCCTGGCTCACGGTGCGCGACAACGTGGCGCTGCCGCTGCGCCGCCAGGGCCTGGGCCGCGCGGAACGGCGGGCCGCGGCCGAGCGCATCCTGGAACGCGTCGGCCTTGCGGCCTCGGCCCGCCGCCACCCCTGGCAGCTCTCCGGCGGCATGCAGCAGCGGGTCGCCATCGCCCGCGCGCTGGTGGTCCGCCCCTCGCTTCTCCTCATGGACGAGCCCTTCGGCTCGCTCGACGCGCAGACCCGCGAGGACCTGGAGGACCTGCTCCTGGACGTCCACCGCAGCGACGGAGCCACCATCGTGTTCGTCACGCACGACATCGACGAGAGTGTCTACGTCGGCGACCGCGTGGTCGCCCTCTCACCCGCCCCCGACTCCGGCATCGCGCTCGACCTGCCGGTCCGGCTCCCCGTGGAACGCGACCAGATCGCCACCCGGGGGCTGCCGGAGTTCGTGAAGCTGCGGGCCGACGTGGGGCGGACGGTCAGGTCGCCGGGCCTCAGCTGAAGGGGACGGCGTCGGCGCGGTCGGCGTGCCAGTTGGTGGCTTCCGGCCGGTCCACGACAGCGGTGTCGGGAAGCTTGAGCGAGACGGGGTCGATGCCGGTATCCCCGACGGAGACGATGATCTGCCCGAACTCCACGCCACCGTCGCTGTTGGTGCTCTTGGGGTTGACACCCGCGTAGGCCTTGGTGGCACCGGAGAGCTTCACCGTGTCACTGACGGCCTGCTCGTTGGGCCCGGCGTGGCTGTCGGGCGAGGACCCGAAAGCGACGTCGGCGGTCTTGCCCTCCAGGTAGCAGGTGATGCCCGGCTTGGCCTTCGCGGTGAGCAGGTAGTAGCCGCCGGCCTGGGACTCGACGCCGACGGTGAAGTCCAGGTCGTTGGTCCCGCAGGACTGCCCGACCCGCTCCTTCGTGCCGGTGGCGGTGGCGCCCGCGCCGGCCTTGCTGTCGGTACCGGCCTCGGCCTCCGTCCCGTCCGCGACCTTCGAACCGGCCTCGGAGCCGCGCTTGACATCGGCCCCGGCCTCGGCCTTCGCCCCGCTGGAACTGCTGTGCTTGCCACTGTCCTTCTCCGCGGCCCCCGAGGAACAAGCAGTGGCGGCCACCGACAGGGACACCGCGGCGAGCGCGGTCAGAACGAGACGGCCGGAACGATTGGCGAGACGTACGGACATGGAACTGCTCCCCCGTGTGACGGACTGTCGACTGGTCAAGTCGTTGTGCCATGACCCTACGTGGGCGGTCATCATCGCCCGATCATGGACCTGTCCGGGTTGTGTAACACGGTGACTTCGCCTCCCTCACTTCCCCCGGCACCCCTTCGCGGGGTCGAATGAGGAATTGATCTCGGACGAGGAACCAACCCGTGGAGGCGGACTCATGACGGACACACGCAAGCGGCTGCGGGACATTCTGGGGGAGCGGTCGGCGGTGCTCGCGCCTGGCGTGTACGACGGGTTGTCGGCGTCGCTGACGGCGGGTGCCGGATTCCGCGTCGCCTATATGTCGGGCGCGGCCGTGGCCGCCGCGAACGGGCTGCCGGACATCGGGCTCGCCACGCAGACCGAGATGGTGCGTCAGGCGGGGCTGCTCGCCGGGGTGTTGGACATCCCGGTGATCGCCGACGCGGACACCGGGTTCGGCGACATCACGCACACGTACCGGACCGTCCAGCTCTACGAGGCCGCCGGGGTCGCCGCGATCCAGCTGGAGGACCAGGAGTTCCCCAAGCGCTGCGGACACCTCGACGAGAAACGCGTGGTGGACGCCGGGGAGTTCGCCGCGAAGATCGAGGCGGCGGCCGAGGCGCGCCGCGATCCGGACACCGTGCTCATCGCCCGCACCGACTGCCGCGCCACGCACGGCTTCGACGAGGCCGTGCGCCGGGTCAACCGGTACGTCGAGGCGGGTGCGGACATGGTGTTCGTCGAGGCGCCGCAGACGCTGGAGGAGGTGCGGCGGGTACCGTCGGAGGTCGACGCGCCCGCCCTGTTCAACCTCGTGCCCGGTGGCAAGACACCGGATGCGGGGCTCGACGTGCTGCGCGAAGCCGGTTACGCGCTGGTCATCATGCCCCTCCTCAACGTCGGCAGCGCCGCGGCCGCGATGCGCGCCGCGCTGGCCCGCGCGGCGACGGGCGACCTCGACACCGAGGGTCAGTTGCCGGTGCGCGGCTTGTTCGACTCCGTCGGCCTCGGGTTCTGGGAGGACCTGCGGGGCGGGTACGACAAGGGGGCGGGGCCCCGCGACTGACAGGCCCGGTTCAGCTCATCGGGCGGGCGGGGTCACCACAAGGCGTCGCACACCCGCAGGCTCCCGGTGTCCACGCACCCGGCACCGTTGACGATCTCCTCATTCCAGGACCGACGTCCACGCCTTGCCGTCGACCGCCGACGCGAAGGCGAGCAGCGGCAGGACAAGGTCGGTCAGCAGCAGCGACGCCGCCTGTTCGAGCCGGTGCCCGGTCACGACGCCCAGCCGCAGCGCGTACGCCGCGACCCCGGTGCCGAGCCGAGGGCGGGTTCGGTGAGCAGCATGCCGATGAGCACGTCCGCCCAGTTGCCCAGCTCCACCCCGACGAACACGTCACGGGCGGGCTCGCCTCCGCCCACCGTACAGGCGACCTAGGGCCTGTCGTGGGGGGGGGGGGGGGGGGGCGGGGGCGGCGGGAGAACCACAACCCCCCAACAACGCGGGGGGGGGGGGGGGGCCC
>NZ_JBITCS010000004.1:337551-370388 GCF_044453445.1 Streptomyces sp. NPDC051684
TCCCGCTCCCCTGGGCCGAGTGACCGCCGCCTGCCGAGGGGAGCTAGGGCCTGTCTTTTGGATCAGGCCGGGCTCGCGGGGCCTGATCCAAACGACAAGCCCTAGACGACGGGGATCGCGAGGGCGAGCGCCATCAGGAGCGTGTGCCCGGGGCCGCCTCGACACGGCACACCAGCGGGCACCGTCACCGACCGGCCGAACTCGCGGGGCTCACCACACCGGACGCAGCGGCGGAACCTTGTCGCCCGCCAACGTGCGGACGATGGCGGCGAGTTCCGCCCGCGGCATCTCCCGCCCGGCTTCGCGGAGGCGCTCGGCGAGTTGGCCTTCCAGGTCGTGCAGGATCCGTCCGGCCACGGCGAGGTGCTCCGTGGCCTTGTCGGTCAGCACGACGAGTTTGCGGCGGCCGCCCGCGGGGTGGGGCCGACGTTCGACGTATCCCCGCTTCTCCAGGTCGTCGATGATCTGGCCCGCGGCCTGCTTGGTGACACCGAGACCCTCGGCGAGTTCGCTGCTGGTCGCGCCGGAGCCCTTCAGCATCTGGAAGACGAGGCCGTGCACGGGCCTCAGTTCGGAGTAGCCGGCGGCGTCCACGCGGCTCACGAACTCGGTGAGCACCAACTGGAACGCCATCCCGAGCAGGAAGGTCAGTTCGGTGCGCTCGAGGGGGTCACTGGTCTCCATGCCCTCATCTTGACACACCTGAATAAAGTGACTTTACTCATCGCGAGTAAAGCCACTTTATACAGGAGGCGACATGAACGTGATCAGTGAGAGCGCCCAGCGGACGACCAAGAGCCCCGCCGGTGCGATGTTCGGGCTCGCGGCCCCCAGCCAAGGGAGCGCCGAAGTCAGCACGTGACGCGTGGAGTTGGGCGCCGATTCCGCCACGCCGGTGCACATCATCGACCGGGAACAGGTCTGGATGCCGCTGGGCGGCGAGTTCGAGGTGGACATCGAGGGCGAGGTCGGGCGGGCCGCGGCCGGACAGGCGGTCATCCTGCCCGCCGGGGTCGTACGGCAGGTGAAGGCGGTGGGCGGGCCCGCCCAGGCGCTGGTCGCCATGGCCGTCGGCGGCAGGGCGATGCTGCCCGGCAAGGACGACAGGAT
Source organism: Streptomyces sp. NPDC051684 (assembly GCF_044453445.1). Lineage (NCBI taxonomy): Bacteria > Bacillati > Actinomycetota > Actinomycetes > Kitasatosporales > Streptomycetaceae > Streptomyces > Streptomyces sp. NPDC051684. Next base: position 338,662 of record NZ_JBITCS010000004.1, read on the forward strand.
CCCGCTCCCCTGGGCCGAGTGACCGCCGCCTGCCGAGGGGAGCTAGGGCCTGTCGTTTGGATCAGGCCGGGCTCGCGGGGCCTGATCCAAACGACAAGCCCTAGACGTCGATGACCAGATCCTCCCGCGGCGTCGAACAGCACAGCAGGATCTTGTTGACGGCGATCTCGCGGGGACGGATGCCGCCCGCGTGCCGCATGTCGACCGAGCCTGACAGCAGGCTCGTCTTGCAGGTGCCGCACATGCCCTGGGCGCACGAGGCGGGCAACGTGATGCCCTCGCGCGCCGCGGCTGCCAGGACGGGCGTCTCGGCGTCGCACTCGATGGTCCGTCCGGTGCGGGCCAGTTGGACCTTGAAGCCGGTGCCGATCGCGGCTCCCGGCTCGGGCTCGGCCGCCACCGGCGCCTCGAAGGCGAAGCTCTCCTCGTGGTGGTGGGCCATGTCGAAGCCCTCGGACGTGAGCATCCCTCGTACCGCCCGCATATAGCCGGCCGGGCCGCAGGTGAAGACCTCTCGTTCCGCGAAGTCGGGGGCCACGGCGCGCAGCACCTGGGCGTTCAGTTGCTCGCCGTGGTCGTCGAGGAGGTGGCGCACCCGGACGTTGGGGGACGCGGCCGTGATGAAGTCCAGTTCCCGGCGGAAGATGATGTCGTCGAAGGTGCGGGCGCTGTGGACGAAGACGACGTCCACGGGGTGGGCCAGGTCGTACAGCGTGCGGGTCATCGACATCAGCGGGGTGACACCGCTGCCCGCCGACAGGAACAGGTACTTCGGCGCGGGGTGCTGGTGGATGGTGAACCGGCCGAGGGGGCCGCGCGCCCACACCGTGCTGCCGGGTGTCAGGTGGTCGTGCAACCAATTGGACACCCGGCCGCCGGGTACGCGTTTCACCGTGATGGTGGCGAGGTCGGGGCGGGTGGGCGCCGAGGAGAGGGTGTAGCAGCGCTCGACGGAATCGCCGTCGATGTCCAGGCAGAGGGTGAGGAACTGGCCGGGGTCGTGGCGGAAGAGTCGCGGTTCGGTGGGGGCGAGGACAAAGGTCCGCACGTCCGCCGTCACGTCGTGGACCTGCTGGCACACCAGCAGACCGTCGGACCAGGCGGGCGGGGATCCCGCCGCCGTCAGCGTCGCTGTCGTCATGGCCCCTCCATGTGCGCCTTGAGCCGGGTGATGTACCAGGCGACGAAGTCCTCGACCTGGGACTCGGTCGGGCTGTACGGGCCTGGTGCGTACGCGGGGCTGCTCACGCCGAGCTGGGCGCGGGAGACGAAGACCGCGTCCTGTTCGTTGGTGGCCACCCAGACGCCGGTCAGGGTGTCGAGGTCGTAGTCGACGCCCTCCTCGGCGTCCGCGTGCACGAGCCAGGTGGTGCGGACGAGGGTGCGGTCCGCGGCGAGCGGGACGACGGAGAACAGCACCGCGTGATCGGCCGAGAAGTGGAACCAGGCGTTGGGCTGGAGGTGGAGGCCGAGGTGGCCGAGCCGGGCCGTCGGGAAGTCGGCGAGCAGGCGCCGCACCGCCGCCTTGCCGTCGGGGGTGAAGGACTCCCCCGCGAGGTCGAGGGGTTCGCGCTCGATGCGGAATCCAGTGGGGCGCTCAACCAGGTCCTCAATGGCGGCGTAGGGCAGGCCGAGGGACTCGTACGCGGCGCGGGCCTCGGCGTCGGCCTTCTGGAAGCGCTCGTAGGTGGCCCGCATGCCCGGCGGCACCTCGTCCTCGGTGAAGTTGTAGAGCGGGAAGTAGCAGCGCTGGAGTTCGGGGTGGCCCGCGCAGTGGTAGCACTCGCGGTTGTTCTCCATGGTGAGCTTCCAGTTGCCGTCCTCGACGAGGTCGATCTGCTGCGCGACCTTCGCGCGCGCCAGGTTGTGCGGGGCGAGGTAGGGCTCGACGCTTTCGGCGAACTCGTCGAAATCGGCGGGCGGTTGGGCGGCGAGGGACAGGAAGACGAGGCCGGCGACCGTACGCAGGTGAACCGGCCGCAGCGCGAAGCACGAGCGGTCGAAGTCGGGTGGCTGCGACTCGGCGTGCAGCAGCTGCCCGTCGACGCCGTACGTCCAGTGGTGGTAGCCGCAGACGATGTTGCCGACGGAGCCGCGCTCGTCGTTGAGGATGCGGGTGCCCCGGTGGCGGCACACGTTGTGGAAGGCCCTGACCTCCTCGTCGTCGTCGCGCACGATGATGACGGAGTACGGGCCGACGGTGAGCGTGACGTAGTCGCCGGGTTCGGGGAGCTCGGCCTCCGCGGCCGCGAAGATCCAGCTGCGGGCGAAGACGGCGTCGACGTCGAGGCGGAAGAACGCGTCGCTGACGTAGAAGGGGGCTTCGAGGCTGTGGCCGGCGGCGCGGCGGGCGACGAGGTCGGCGGGGGCGGTGTCGGAGGCGTGAACAGTCATGGCGTGTCTCTCCGAAAGCTCGTCAGACCGGCAGGCACAGGCGCAGCGCGTCGTACACGGCGGCGTGGATGTTGCGGCTGGTGACGGCGTCGCCGATGCGGAACAGCTGGTAGCGGCCCGCCGGGTTGCGGACGACGGCCTGTCGCTCGCGGGCGAGGAGGGCCCGGTGGTCGACCTCGCCGAGGTTGCTGGAGGCGGGCAGCAGGTCGGTGTAGAGCTCGTCGTTGGGGAGGGTGCCGTGCTCGACGACGACGTGGTCCACGACGCGTTCGGTCTCGGTGCGGGTGTACTCGCTGAACAGGGTCGCCACGAGCCGGCCGTCCCCGCCCCGGCGCACGGCGCGCAGGCGGCGGGCGAGCGTGACGGCGACATCGTGCTCGGTGAACGCTCGCAGGTACGCGGGTGAGTTCATGCTGCCGACGTCGGGGGCGAGGGTGCGTTCCGGTGTCACGTACTCAAGGCGGGCGCCGTGCGTGGCGAGGAGTTCCGCGGCGTCCATGGCCGGGTAGCCGCCGTGGTCGTCGTAGACGAGGACCACACTGCCCACGCGCGGGTGCAGGGAGCCGGACATCACGTCCCAGGTGTCCGCGACGAGCCCCTCCCCCGCGGCGAGGAAGGAACGGTTGGGGAGGCCGCCGGTGGCGACGAGGACGAGGTCGGGGTGTTCGGCGAGCACGTCGGAGGCTTCGGCGTACGCGCCCAGGCGCAGATCGACGCCGAGGTGTTTGCACTCGGCGACGCGCCAGTCGACGATGCCGAGCAGGTCGTGGCGGCGTGGGTTCTGCGCGGCGAGCCGGATCTGCCCGCCCGCCTGGTCGCTCGCCTCGAACAGCACGACGTCGTGGTCGCGTTCGGCGAGGACGCGGGCGGCTTCCAGGCCGGCGGGTCCGCCGCCGACGACAACTGCCTTGCGGCGCGGCCCCGTTGCGGCCGGGACGGTGTGCGGGATCTGGAGTTCACGGCCGGTGGCCGGGTTGTGGACGCACTTGGTGTCGCCGGAGTCGTAGATCGCGTCCAGGCAGTAACTCGCCCCGACACAGGGGCGGATGCGGTCCTCGTCGCCGGAGCGGATCTTGGCGACGAGGTGCGGGTCGGCGATCTGCGCGCGGGTCATGCCGACGAGGTCGAGGAGCCCTTCGCGCAGGGCGTGCCGGGCGGTGGCGGGGTCGGCGACGCGGGCGGCGTGCATGACGGGGATGTCGAGGCGGCGGCGTATCTCACCGGCGAAGTCGAGGAAGGGGCCGAGTGGGGTGCCCATCGAGGGGATCGTCCGCGACAGGGAGGCGTCGGACTCGATGGTGCCCCGGATGACGCTGATGAAGTCGATCCCGTCGACGGCGAACTGCCCGGCGGCTGCCAGGCCTTCGGCGAAGGTGAGGCCGCCGTCGAGGTCCTCGTCCAGCGCCATGCGGATCCCGACGACGAACTCGGGGCCGACCGCCTCCCGCACCGCCCGGATCACGCGGCGGGGGAAGGCCATACGGTGCTCCAGGTCGCCGCCGTACTCGTCGTCGCGGTGGTTGGTGGCCGGGGAGAGGAAGCCGTCGAGGAGGTGGCCGTAGGACTGCAACTCGATGCCGTCCAGGCCGCCCTCCTTGCAGCGCACCGCCGCGGCGGCGTAGTCGGCGACGATCCGGTCCAGGTCCCAGGGCTCGGCGGCTTTGGGGAACGCGCGGTGGGCGGGCTCGCGCAGCGGGGACGCGGCGACCACCGGCAGCCAGTCCCCCGTGCAGTTGCTGGTGCGGCGCCCGAGGTGGGTGACCTGGCACATGACGGCCGCGCCCGCCGCGTGCACGTCGTCGGCGAGCAGGCGCAGCCAGGGGACGATCTCGTCGCGGTGGAGCAGCAGGTTGCCGAACGAGGGCGGGCTGTCGGGAGAGACGACCGCGGAGCCGCCGATCATCGTCAGGCCGACGCCGCCGCGGGCCTTCTCCAGGTGGTAGGCGCGGTAGCGGTCCTTGGGCAGTCCGTCCTCGCCGAAGGCGGGCTCGTGGGACGTGCTGACCACTCGGTTGCGCAGGGTGAGGTGCTTCAGCCGGAAGGGCTGGAGCAGGGGATCCAGGTTCGTGTTCGGTGCGCGCACGACAGCTCCAATGAAGGCAGGGAAGCTCTGGGGCCCGGATGTGGTGGCTGTGCCGACGGGGATGGCGGCGTGACGACGACGTCGCCACGTTCCCGTTTCGCGATATGAAACAACAACGCGATGCGAGACAAATGTGCGGCGCGTCAGTGCGCGCCGTCAACCCCTACCGCTACGTAATCGGACGCGTGATCAACCGCGCCGGATGTACCCCTTGCGCCACGAGATCTTCTCGCCGGCCGCCACCAGTTGTTCGGCGAGCCCGGAGATCGTGTGGTCGTTGATCCGGAAGGTCGGCCCCGAGACGGTCACGGTGGCGATGACCTCGCCGTTCAGCGACCTGATGGGGGCGGACAGCGAGGCGAGACCGATCTCCAGCTCCTCGCTGATGACGCCGTAGCCGAGCTCGCGCACCCCCTGCAGCTGCTCCTTCAGGAGGGCCGGGTCCGTGATGGTGTGCGGCGTGAACTCCTCCAGCGGCTGCTCGAGGATCCCGGCGGCCTCCGGCTGCGGCATGTGCGCCAGGAAGACCTTGCCCGCCGACGTGGCGTGCAGGGGCGTGCGCTTGCCGACCCAGTCGATGCTGGTGATGGCCGCGTTGCCGAGCACCTGGTCGATGCTGATGACGGCCTCGCCGTCGTAGACCGCCACGTTCACCGTCTCGCCGACGGCGACGGCGAGCTCCTGGCAGACCGGCCGGCTCAGCAGCGACAGGTCGTTGCCCTTGGTCGCGCCGCCCGCGAGCTCGACGACGGTGTAGCCGATGCGGTAGCTGCCGCGCTCGCTGTCCTGCTCGACGAGGCCGCGCGACTCCAGCGTGGCGAGCAGCCGGTAGACCGTCGACTTGTGGATGTCCAGGGCGTCGGCGATCTCCGTGACGCCGGACGGGCCCTGCACGGCCAGCACTTGGAGAATCGACACCGCCCGGTCCACCGACTGCACCGACGTGTCCCGCGCGCGGCCTTTGCTGCTCATACGGGGAGCCTATCCAGGAAGCGCCTGCGCACACCGGTGCCGACCGCCGCGGGCCCGGCCGCGCCCGGCTCAGCCCCGCTTGACCTGCCCCCGTCGCCAGGAGATCCGCTCGGCGGCGGTCAGCAGTTGACCGGCCAGTTCGGGGACGGTGTCCTCGCGGATGCGGAAGGCGGGTCCCGAGAGGGTCACGGCGGCGACCACCGTGTCGCCGAGGGCGTGGACCGGCGCGGCCAGGGACACCAGGCCGATCTCGTGCTCCTCGTACGAGACGGCGTAACCCCGTTCGCGGACGGCGGCGAGGTCCGCCGCGAGGCGCTCCTGGCCGGTGATCGTGTGCGGGGTGTACCGCTCCAGGCCCTCGCCGTTCGCCAGGTCCGCGGGCAGCCGTCCGTGCCGGTCGGGGGCGGGGTGGGCGAGGAAGATCTTGCCGGCGGCGGTGGCGTGCAGCGGGCAGCGCTTGCCGACCCAGTCGACGCTCGCGATCGAGGCCTCCCCGGCGACCTGCCCGACGGTGACCACGTCCCGGCCCTCGCGGACCGAGAGGTTCACCGTGTCACCGGCGGTCTGCGCCAGCTCCTGGCAGACCGGGCGGCTGACGAGGAACAGGTCGGTGGTCGTGGCGACGGCCGCGGCGGCGAGTTCAGTGAGCGGATGCCCGATCCGGTAACGGCCGCGCTCCGCCCCCTGTTCGACGAGGCCGCGCGCCTCCAGGGTGGCGAGCAGCCGGAACACGGTCGTCTTGTGGACGCCGAGCTGCCCGGCGATCTCGGTGACGCCGCACGCGCCACGGACCGCCAGGATCTGCAGGACCGACACGGCCCGGTCGACGGACTGCACCGCACGATCGCGCGCTCGCCCACGGCTGCCGGTCGTCACCACAGCACCCTCCCGCCCCGCCCCGACGGCCCAACTCGCCACCCGTCGACGTTAATTCGCGGTTGCCCGTACGCAAGAGCCTTGACGCGCCGTCACGATCAACGGCATCGTCACACCGTACTGCACATCTGTTGCGCAATGCGAAACACCAGCTCGGACATGCGTTCCAGCCGCCTCGCGCGGTTCCCCGGAGGTGGGGCACGGTGATAGAAGCAGCACGGCTCAACAAGATTTTCGAGACCGCCGACAACCCGGTCCATGCGGTGCGCGACGTGTCCTTCACCGTGGAACCCGGCGAACTCTTCGTCGTCATGGGTCTGTCCGGGTCCGGGAAGTCGACCCTGCTCCGGATGCTCAACCGCCTCGTCGAGCCGACGTCGGGCGAACTGAGCGTCGACGGCCGGGACTTGCTGGCCATGGATCAGGCGAACCTGCGCGAACTGCGCAACCGCAAGGTCAATATGATCTTCCAGCACTTCGCGCTCTTCCCGCACCGCACGGTCCGCGAGAACGCCGCGTACGGCATCCGGCTGCGCGGCGGCACCGCCGCCGAACGCCAGGAGCGCTCCGACTGGGCGCTGCGCACGGTCGGCCTCGCCGACTGGGCCGACTCCTACCCCAGCGCGCTCTCCGGCGGCATGCGCCAACGCGTGGGCCTGGCCCGGGCGTTGGCGACCGATGCCGAGATCATGCTCATGGACGAGCCGTTCAGCGCCCTCGACCCGCTGATCCGCCGGGACATGCAGGACCTGCTGCTCGGCCTCCAGCGCGATCTGCGCCGCACCATCGTCTTCGTCACCCACGACCTCAACGAGGCGATGCGGCTCGGCGACCGGATCATGGTCATGCGCGACGGGGGCGTGGTGCAGCTCGGCACCGCGACCGACATCCTCGACTCCCCCTCCGACGCCTACGTACGCGACTTCGTCTCCGACGTCGACCGCTCCCGCGTACTGACCGCCCGCGCCGTCATGCGCGAACCGCTCGCGACGGCCGGGCTCGACGACGACCCGCGCGACGTCCTGCGCTCCCTCGCGGACATCGAGGCGGGCGCCGTCTACGTCCTCGACGCCGACGGGGCCGTGGTCGGAGTCGCCCACGACGACGCCGTCGCACGGGCCGCCGAAGCCGGGCACGCCTCGCTGCGCGACAGCCCGGAGTGCCTGACCGACGCCTACGGGCGGGCGGGCCCCGACACGCTGCTGGTGGACCTGTTCCCGGCGGCCGGGCGGTACTCGGTGCCGCTGGCCGTGACCGACGACGACGGGCGGCTGCTCGGGGTCGTGCCCCGCGCGGCACTGCTCACCGCCCTGTCCGCGCCACAGGCTCCCAACTCCCGCGATCAGGACGATACTTCCGAAGCATCAGGCAGCTCACAGGAGGAGGTGGCCGATGCTGTTCAGCGTTGATCTCGGCACTCCGGTCAACAAGGCCGTCGACTGGCTGACCGAGAATCTCAGCGGTCTCTTCGACGCCGTCACCTCCGTGATGACGGAACTGGTCAACGCGGTCCTCTTCGTGCTGACGGCCCCTCATATGCTGGTCATCATCGCGGTGTTCACGGTGCTCGCGTTCCTCGCTCGGGGCTGGTTCTTCGCCGTCTACACCTTGGCGGCGTTCCTCCTCATCCAGGGCATGGGCCTGTGGACCCCGGCGATGCAGACGCTCGCCGTCGTCGTGGTCGCATCGGTGTTCGCCGTCGTCATCGGGGTGCCGATCGGCATCTGGGCCGCGCGAAGTCCGCTGGCCAGCACGCTGGTTCGGCCCGTTCTCGACTTCCTGCAGACGCTGCCGGTCTTCGTCTACCTGATTCCGGCCGTCTTCTTCTTCGGCATCGGCCTCGTCCCCGGCGTCGTCGCCACCATCGCCTTCGCCGTCTCGCCGGCCGTGCGCCTCACCGAACTGGGCATCCGGCAGGTCGATCCGGAGGTCGTGGAGGCGGCGCACGCCTTCGGGGCCAAGCACGGCCAGATCCTGCGCGGTGTCCAACTCCCCCTGGCCCTGCCCTCGATCATGGCCGGCATCAACCAGGTCATCATGCTGGCACTGTCCATGGTCGTCATCGCCGGCATGGTCGGCGCCGACGGTCTGGGGACCATCGTGGTGCGCGGCATCAGCCAGCTCGACGTGGGGATCGGCTTCCAGGGCGGCCTCGCCGTCGTGTTCCTCGCCATCTTCCTCGACCGCGTCACCAGCGCCCTCGCCACCCCCCGCATCCGCCGTCGTCCGGGCCGCGGGCGTCCCGCCACGACCCCGGTGGCCGACACGGAGAAGTCGTCCGCTCCGGCCTCGTCCACCACTCCGGTTTCCGCGTGAAGACAGGAGCACCAGCCATGATCCGCAATCGACGCCGCCGCACCACCTACCTCTTCGGCTGCACCGCCGCAGCGCTCACCCTGCTCGCCACCGCATGCAGCGGGAACACCTCGAAGGTCGAGGGGGGCTCCGACGACGACAGCGGTGGCGGCGGCTCGAAGACGGTCAAGCTGGCCTACGTCGCCGGATGGGACGAGGGGGTCTCCGCGACCTTCCTGTGGAAGCAGATCCTGGAGGACAAGGGGTACAAGGTCGACGTCCGTGACCTGGACATCGCCAGCACGTACACCGGCATCGCCAACAAGCAGGCCGACATCTACCTCGACGCCTGGCTGCCGGTCACCCACGAGACGTACTGGAAGAAACTCGGCCCCAAGATGGAGAAGCTCGGCACCTGGTACGAGCCGGCCGACCTCAATCTGACCGTCCCCAAGTACGTCAAGGACGTCAACACCATCGAGGATCTCAAGGGGAAGTCGAAGGAGTTCGGCGGCAAGATCGTGGGCATCGAGGCGGGCTCGGGTCTGATGCGTCTGACCCGCTCCCCCGTCCTGCCGGACTACGGGCTCAAGTCCGAGTACGAGCTCTCCGAGTCCAGCACCTCCGCGATGCTCTCCGCCCTGCAGAAGTCGATCAACAACCAGAAGCCGATCGTGGTCACGCTCTGGCGGCCGCACTGGGCGTACACCAAGATGCCGCTCAAGGTCCTCAAGGACACCAAGAAGGCCTACGGCAAGCCCGACAAGGTCCAGATGGTCGCCTCCAAGGGCTACTCCAAGGCCAACCCCGAGGTCGCCGGCTGGCTCAAGAACTTCCGCATGACCAGCGCCCAGCTCGGCAGCCTGGAACTCCTCCTCCAGAAAAAGGGCACCGGCCACGAGCAGGAGGCCGCGAAGGAATGGATCGACGGCAACAAGAAGCTGGTGGACAGCTGGGTGAAGTGACACCGGAAACGCGGTGACACCTGCGGGCCACTGACATCATTGGTCGGTGGCGCGCAGGCCGAGGAGATACGTCGCGGTCAGGGCCACGGCACGGTCCTCGTCGGTCGACAGCTCGACGAGGGCGCGGGTCGCCTGCGCGCCCGGGATGCCCGCCAGCGCCTGGGTGAGCCGGCCGCGGGCGGGTGCATCGTCGGCGAGGCGGTCGACGAGCGCCGCGGCGATGCGCTCCGTGGCCTCGGGGTCGCCCGCCAGCACGCTCAGCGCGTCCGCCGCGTCGGTGTCGTTCCTGCCCGCCACGATCATGTCGACGAGTTCCGGCACCGCGTCCGCCGCTCCACGGCTGCCGAGCGCCACGGCGGCCCGCGCACGAACCACGGCGTCGGAGCTGTCGAGGGCCTTCCGGAGCGCCGCCGCGGCCTCCTCGCCGGGCAGCTCGGCGAGGCACTGCGCGGCCCGCTCCCGTACGGCGGCCACCGGCGAGTCGAGCGCCTCCGCCAGCAGGGGCGGTCCTTCGGCGCCGCCCGAGCGCGCCAACGCCCAGCGCAGCGCCCCGGCGACGTTCGTGTCCGTCTCGCTCAGCACCGCCTCGACCAGGGCCGCCACGGGCATCGCATCCTGGCCGCCCGACGAAAGGGCCGCGCGCTGCCGTGCGTCGGCACTCTTCGAGCTCAACGCCTGCAGCAGCGCGACGACTTGGAGAACGTCCTCCCAGTCCGCGGGTCCCGCCGCGTCGATCCGGCTCAGCCGCGTGAGCAACTCGGTCTCGGCCGCGATGCGTTCGCGCGTCTGCCGGATCAGATCACCGACCAGTGCCGAGGGCGTGAAGTCCGGTTCGTCGAGCGCGCGCCCGATCTCCCGCAGCGGAAGCCCGAGCGAGCGCAGGCTCTCGATGTGGAAGATCCGCCGAATGTCGTCGCCCGAGTACTCCCGGTACCCGGAGCCGGTGCGTTCCGAGGGCCGCACCAGGCCCAGCGACTCGTAATGCCGGAGCATCCGGGCACTGACCCCGGACCTCCGCGCCACCTCACCGATCAGCACACTCAATCGTCCCTCACGGGAGCCCCGTCGAGCGCCACGACGCGCTTGGCGTCCTCGATCGCGAAGCCGATACCGGTGTCGGGATCGCGCAGGACCCGCTGGGTGGCGAGCGCGTGCGCGCGCACCGCCGGGTCGCCGGCGGTGGTCGCGGCCGCGTCCACGGCGGGCCCGGCCGCGTCGCCGAGGTCGACGAGGGCGCGGCTCAGGCTCAGGTGCGTCTCGCGCCCGCCCCGGCCGAGCTGCGTCGCGAGCACACCGGCCAGGTCTTCCCGCTCGTCGTCCGGCGCGAGGACGACGGCGGCCCGCCAGGCGCTGCGCGCGACCTCGTCGTCGGCGTCGGTGAGCAGCTCCCGTGTGATCACCGGCCACGCGCCGGGGTCCCCGAGCTTGGAGAGCGTGTGCAGCGCCTGGCTCCGCGCCTGCGCCCGCTCGGAGCGCACCTCGCGGACCACCGCGGGCAGCGTCAGGTCCACCGGGTGCCGGGTGAGCGCCCAGGTCAGCATGTCGCGGACGAAGAACTCCGGCTCGACCGCGCACCGCTCGACCAATTTGCCGACGAACCACGGGTCCGGCGCCGAGCCGATCGCCAGCGCGGCCCGCAGCCGCACCGAGACGTCCGTGTCCTCCAGCCCCCGCAAGGCGCGCGAGGCCGCCGTGTCCTGCCCAGTGATCGTCATCAAGACCACCTCCTCGGCAAGCAGTGAAGACCTTGTCACCGTGTCAAGGTCAAACGCGCAGCGGCGGCACCGCCGGAACCTCGATGGCGTTCTCGATGTCGGCGTCCGTGAGCTTGAAGGCGGCGGGGTAGGCGTCGCGCCGGGTGCGGCGGTCGGGTTCGCTCGTGCGCCAGGTGTAGAGGCAACGGGTGCACTGGAGCACGTCCCACACCCCGGGGACGGGGGACGTGGCGAGGCAGGTGACGGTGTCGGCGGGACAGCGGGGGCACTCGGCGCCGGCAACCAGCTGGTCGTTCATGGGTGTTGACCTTTCGAGAGAAAGAGAGGGAGCTCAGCGGCGGGCGGCGATCATGTCCTGCAAGCGTTGGGCCCATGCGGCCGTCTCGGGCAGGTCCTTGGCGGGCGTGGAGAAGTTGCCGCGGACGTCGGGCGCCACGGGCGTCGTCGCATCGATGATCATCTTGCTGGTGATACCGGCGGGCTGCGCGGCGGGCGCGAGTTCGAGGACGGACAGGTTCGGGATGACGACGACGTCGTCCTTCGGGTTGACCTTCGCCGACATCGCCCACATGACCTGCGGCAGATTGAACGGGTCCACGTCCTCGTCGACGACGATCACCTGGGCCACGTAGCCGAGCCCGTGCGGTGTCGTCATGGCGCGCATGCCGACGGCCTTGGCGAACCCGCCGTACCGCTTCTTCGTCGAGATGATCACCATCAGGCCGTGTGTGTACATGGCGTTGACGGCCTGCACCTCGGGGAACTCGGCGCGCAGCTGCTTGAGCAGCGGCACACAGGTGTTGGGTCCCACGAGGTAGTCGCACTCGGTCCACGGCATGCCGAGGTAGAGGGACTCGAAGACCGGGTTGGTGCGGTACGAGACGCGGTCGACGCGGATGACCGGCATCCGGCGGCCGCCCGAGTAGTGGCCCGTGAACTCGCCGAAGGGGCCCTCGATCTGCCGCTTGCGCGACTCGATGACACCTTCGATGACGACCTCGCTGCCCCACGGCACGTCGAAGCCGGTGAGCGGCGCGGTGGCGATCGGGGCGGGCGCGCCGCGCAGCGCGCCGGCCATCTCGAACTCGCTCTGGTCGTACGCCATCGGCATGCCGGCGACGATCGCCATCACCGGGTCGTTGCCGAGGGTGATGGCGATGGGCAGGTCCTCGCCGACCTCCTCGGCCTTGCGCAGGTGCTGCGCGACGTCGTGCATGGGGACGGGCTGGAAGGCGAGGCGGTTCGCTCCGATGACCTCGATGCGGTACGTGCCGACGTTCTGCTTGCCGAAGTCGTCCGGGTCCTCGGGGTCGCGGGAGACGACGGCGGCCTTGTCGAGGTAGAAGCCTCCGTCGCCGTCGTTGAGCCGGAACAGGGGCAGGACCGAGAACAGGTCGACGTCGTCGCCCTCCAGGGTATTCTCGCGCCAGGGCGCGTCCTCGCGGCGTTCGGGGGCGACGGGGAAGGCGTCCCAGCGTCGCGCGAACTCCTCGACCTGCTCCTTGACGGGCGTGTTCCTCGGCAGCCCGAGCGCGAGGGCGTGGTTGGCCCAGGAGCCGTGCACGTTCAGCGCGATCCGAGCGTCGGTGAAGCCCTTGACGTTGTCGAACCAAAGGGCGGGGGCGTTCTCGCCGATGCGGCCCGTCGCGTTGGCGGCAGCCGCGAGATCGGGCTCGGGCAGCACCTCGTCGGAGATGCGCAGCAGCTGGCCCTCCTTCTCCAGGGTGCCGAGGAAGCTGCGCAGATCGTCATAGGGCATGCTGATGAACTCCTTCGTACGGTACGGAAGTTGTGGCCCCGGTGGCCTCGGCGTCGCGCGCTGCGCGGGCGGCGCGCATGCCGGCCCAGCGCTCGGCGGCCGGTGCGGGCAGGTCGAACTGGTCGAGGACCCGGGCGACGATGTGGTCGACGATGTCGTCGACGGTGCGCGGGTGGTTGTAGAAGGCGGGCATGGGCGGCACCAACTGCACGCCCATGCGGGCGAGTTCGAGCATGTTGCGCAGATGGATCTCGCTCAGTGGTGTCTCGCGCGGGACGAGGACGAGCTTGCGCCGCTCCTTGAGGACGACGTCCGCGGCGCGGGCCACGAGTCCGTCGGCGTATCCGGCGCTGATGCCGGCGAGCGTCTTCATGGAGCAGGGCACGACGACCATGCCGTCGGTGCGGAACGAGCCGGACGAGATGGTGGCGCCCTGGTCGTCGGGATGGTGGGTGACATCGGCGAGCGCGGACACCTGGGCCACGCTCAAGCCGGTCTCCAGCTCGATCGTGGTGCGCGCCCAGCGGGAGAGCACGAGGTGTGTCTCCACGTCCGGCAGCTCCCGCAGACACTCCAGGAGCCGGACACCGAACGGGGCGCCCGTCGCCCCGGTCATTCCCACGACCAATCGCACAGGACACTCCTCACACGTCGCTGACCTGTGCTTTCACGCTAGGCGGCGGGACGGGTGCGGCAGCGGTACGCTCGGGACTCACGATGGGGAAAATCAGACACGTACACCCGGAGGTCCGAGATCTCGCGTACACGCCGACCGTGGGTGCACCGGCCGGCGTCGAGGTGGCGGAGCTGGCCGACCTGCACGACCGTTCGCTGCGGCACGGCAACGACCCGTACGCGCCGTTGCGGCCCGTCTTCCACCAGTTGATCGGCGCGCGGGAGCGGCCGCTGCGGGTGGCCGTGGACTTCGTCGAGTACGAGCTTCGACCGGGGTCGTGGCTGTGGATCCGGCCGGGGCAGGTGCAGCGCTTCGGGCCGGATCTGGCGTCGGCGGACGGTGTGATCGTGCTGTTCAAGGCCGGTTTCCTGGCACCGGCGACCGTTTCGGCGGCGCACATGGACCCGCCGTACGAACAGCGCCCGCTGACCCCGCGCGGCCAGGACGCGGAGTCGGTGCGGCGGGCCGTCGAGCACCTCGCGTACGAGTACGGGGCGATGTCCTCGCTCCCGCTGGGCACCCATGCCGAGGTGCTGCGCGCGCTGCTTTCGGTGCTGGTGATGCGGCTCGCGGCGGTACGCGAGGCGGCACCGGCCGCGTCCCGGGACACCTTCCACCGTTTCCACGCGGCGGTGGAACGCGACCACGCGGTGACCCGCCGCGTCGAGGACTACGCGGCGGCCCTCGGCTACAGCCCCCGCACCCTGACCCGGGCCGCCCTCGCCGCGACCGGGCGCACCGCGAAGCAGTACGTCGACGACCGGGTCCTCCTGGAGGCGAAGCGGCTGCTCTGGCACAGCGGCCTGTCCGCGAAGGAGGTGGCGGGGCGGCTCGGGTTCGACGACCCCAGTGACTTCACGAAGTTCTTCCGGCTGCGGACCGGAGTGACACCGGGGACGTTCCGGGCGGGGGCCTGAGCGCGAGGGCCCGACTGAAGGTGTCGCCTCAGCGGCGGATCTCCTTGATCTTCAGCATCTTGGTGATGACCTTGTCGAGTTCGCCGTCGTCGAAGACCTTCTTCCAGTCGTCCTTGACGATGGAGTCACGGCCGTGGTCCATGGCGATCAGGCAGGCGTCGGAGAACGGGTTGTCGCCCTTGAGGGTGTTGGCGAGGGCGACCTGGGTGTGCCCGAGGAGCATGGCGCGCGCCGCCTTCTCCGGGACGCCGACGGTGTGCACGGTCTCGTGCAGCGCCTCGTTGAGCAGGGCGCCGACCATGCAGGCGATGGTCTCGACGAGGGTCGGCTCCAGGACGGCGAGCTGCTTGACGGTGACCCAGTGGACGTCGACGACCGGCGCGTACATGACGCGGATGACGGACTCGGCGAGCGCCTGCTTGTCGGCGTCGCCGCCCTCGTACGCGGCGACGACCTCCTGCTGGGCCGCGATGCCACCGAAGGTGTCGTCGAGCTCGGCCTGCGTCTTGCGCTGGAGGAAGACGGACGGGTGGCAGGGGTGGGCGCACACGTAGTGCACGTCGGCGCGGGGGTGCAGCAGGCCCACGTACGCGGCCGCGGGGTCGAGAGTGAGGACGACGGCTCCCGGCTTCAGGAGCGGGACGAGCTGCTCGGAGACCTTGCCGAGGACGATGTCCGGCACGGCCAGAATCAGCACATCGGCCTGCTGGGCGGCGGTCTCGGAGTCGGTCAGCTCACGGCCGAGCGAGCGGATCAGCTCCTGGCCCTTGGGGGAACTCTCGGAGAAGAGGACGGTGAAGTCGCTCTCGACCAGGTTGTTGGAGACACGCTGGCCCATCTTACCGGCGGCCCCGATGACGGCAACGGTCTTGTTGTTCTCGGCGGCCATGTTCATTCGCCCTTCAGGAGTGTGCTGATGCTGTGCTTGGTCCACTGGTGTTCGAGCTCGGCGGTGGCGTCGAAGCCGCCGTCCTGCCACGGGAGCCAGTGCTCCACGATCTGGTTGATGCCGCGCTCGTCCGGCCGGACGGCGGCGATCATGCCCTCGTAGTCGAGGAGTCCGGTGCCCAGCGGCGCGCCGGCGTACGTGAAGCCGACCCAGCCGTCGCGGGGGGTGAAGGCGAAGTCCTTGACGTGGATGTTCACCGTGTACGAGGCCGCCGACTCGACGACGTCCACCGGTCGTTCGAGGCGGGCGACGCTGTTGCCGGGGTCGAGGACGACGCCGAGGTGCCGGTCGTCGACCTCCTTGACCACGGTGATCAGATCCTCGGTGGAGACCTGCTCGTACGTCTCCAGGCCGAGGGTCACCTCTGCCGCCGCGTACGCCGGGACCACCTGCCGGAGCAGGGCCGTGGCCTCGTCCACCGAGGGTCGGTGGTCGACGGTGTTCATCATGGAGCGGATGAGCGTGACGCCCAACCCACCTGCCATGTCGAGGTACTTGGCCAGGTGCTCGGTGCGTACGCCGCGGGTGCCGAGCTCCAGGGTCAGGCCCAGGTCGCGAGCCGCGTCGCGTACGTCGGCGAGCTGCGCGGCGTCGTACGTCTCGATGGCCGGGTAGTCGCAGATCTGGAAGACCTGGCCGCCGAGTTCCTTGGTGTCGACGAGCATGTCCTCCAGGGACATCGGCTTCGGGGCGCGCGCGGAGATGCGCCAGAAGTAGGCGTAGGTGCTGATGCCGTAGGCCATGTCAGGCCACCGCCTCTCGTGTGTCGACCTTTCGTGCGTCGACTTCGTCGAGGATGCGGGCGACGGCGTCGGGGGCGTGGGCGAAGCGGCCCAGGAAGAGACCGCCGACGGAGTCGCCGAGGCGGGTGAGCAGGCCGGGGCCCGCGCTGCCGCCGTAGATCACGGTGGAACCGGCGTGCTCGGGACGGGAGTTGAGCCACTCACCGAGCGCGGCGCACACGGTGGTGATGTGTGCCGGCGAGGCCGGTTCGGGTGCGCCGATGGCCCACTGCGGCTCGTAGGCGAGGACGACGGGGCCTTCGAGGCCGTACAGCAGGCGGGCGGCTTCGGCGACGGTGCGGCGGGCGGCCTCGGCCGGGTCGACGGGGTCGAGTTCGCCGACGCACAGGACCGGGGTGAGGTCGTTGCGCAGGGCGGCGGCGGTCTTCGCGGCGACGACCGTGTCACCCTCCCCGTACAGGCGGCGGCGCTCGGCGTGCCCGACCTCGGCGTAGCGGCAGCCGATCTCCTTGAGGTACGGCCCGGACACTAGGCCCCACGTCGTCGGTGGTGATGTCCTGGGCGCCGACGTCGACGGCACCGCGGGCGAGGATCCCGTGGACCGGGACGATCGCGGGGAAGGCGGGCAGCACGAACAGGCGCGCCTTGCCGCTGGTGACGGCAGGATGTTGGTCCGCCAACTAGACGATTTGGCGTGCCCAGTTGAGGGTTTCGTGGTGGCCGAAGTACATCTTCAGGCTCACCCCGAGCAGGACGGGTGGGACAGGGGTGTTCATCAGGCGGCCTCGTAGTCACACATCAGCTGGACCTTCGCGGCAGAGGCGGAGGTGTCGTCGAAGCGGTAGGTGAGCCATTCGGCGGCGAGGCGGCGGGCCAGTTCGAGGCCGACGACGCGCTGGCCAAAGGTGAGGACCTGGGCGTTGTTGGAGAGGACCGCGCGCTCGACGGAGAAGGAGTCGTGTGCGGTGACGGCGCGGATGCCCTTGACCTTGTTGGCGGCGATGGCGACGCCGAGGCCGGTGCCGCATACGAGGAGTGCCCGGTCGGCCTCGCCGCGGGCGACGCGCTCGGCGGCCTCGATGGCGATGGTCGGGTAGGCGGTGTGGCCTTCGGCGTCCACGCCCACGTCGGTGACGGATGCGACCAGGTCGCTCGCCTCCAGGTCCCGCTTGAGGGCCTGCTTGTACTGGAATCCGGCGTCGTCGCGGCCGACGACGATCCGCAGCTTCTCACTCATGTCGCCTTCCTTAAAGCTCAACGGGGGTTCTTTGCAGGCGGCGAGCGCGCCGTGGACGGCGCGGACGATCAGGGCGAGGGAGTGGGCGCCCGCGTCGGGGGTGCCGAGGGACTTCTCGGCGTGCGGGCGGGCGCGGCCCATCCGGGGCAGCAGATGGGCGGTGTCGCGCGCGGCGCGTTAAGCGGCGCCGGCGGCGGTGTCCCACGCGGCGGCCAACTCGGCGCCCGCATGGACTTGTTGGGTGAGTGACTCGGCGAAGGGCACGAGGACGTCGACCATGGTCTTGTCGCCGACCTCGGCGCCGCCGGTCCTGCGGACGCCCTCGAACGCCTCGAGGACTCCGTGGGCGACGGACGCCGGGGGCGGCCGATCGGTGTCGCCGAGCGCGTCGCCGAGGGCGCGCAGGACGATGCCCCACAGAGCGCCGGAGGTGCCGCCCGCCTTGGCAGACAAGGCTACTTGAGCATGCGCGTGGGCGCCGGTCGGAGAATCCGGCCGGCGCCCACGTCGTACGTCGCCGCCCTACCGCTCGCCGTCCGGGAGTGCCTCACGCCACCGCTCGGGGTCGATTCGGCCTCCGTACAGGGGGAGTTCGAGGGACGGCTGGCCGGCGGTGAAGGGGTCCCACACCCGTGTCAGGCCCGCCGTGCCGTGGGTACGCACCCGGCGGGCCTCGCCCAGGTCGAGGACGTCCGTGACGATCTGGTCCGTGGCGGACTCGGCCTCGGCGCGCACCCGGCCCTCGGGGTCGACGACGAGGCTGCGGCCGATGCCGTCCGGCTGCGCGGCGTTGACGCTGGCCATGGCGACCTGGTTCACGATCGCGTTGGCCCGGGCCAGGACGAGTTCCTGGGTGCGGTCGACGGTCGGTGTGCGCACGAGGTTGAGGACCAGGTCGGCGCCCTGCCAGGCCAGGTGCCGGGTGACCTCGGGGAACCAGGCGTCGTAGCAGATGGACAGGCCCACGCGCCCGTACCCGGGCATGTCGAAGACGACGAACTCCGTGCCGGAAGCCGTGGTCTCGTAGGGCCGCCAGGGGAAGATCTTGCGGTATGCGGCGACGCGCTCGCCCTCGGGCGAGTACACCGGCGCCGTGTTGTAGATCAGGCCGTCGGCGCCACGTTCGTAGGCACTTCCTGGCACGAGCCACACGCCCGTCTCGCGCGCGAGAGCGGCGAGGCGGGCGCCGCGGGGGCCGTCCAGTGGCTCGGCGGCCGCCGTCATGACCGTCTCGGGGTCCTCGTGCGGCCGGTGGCCGCACAGGTGCAGCTCGGGGTAGGCCAGCAGCCGGGCGCCGGGGTGGGCGCGGGTGACGCGGCGTACGTCCGCCGCGAACGCGTCCAGGCCGTCGTCCGCCGTGTGCTGGTACGCGGCCGACTGGACGAGGCAGATCGACAGGGGGCTGCTGGTCATCGGCGGGAGGAACCTTCCGGGCAGGGGCGGTGCGCGGTGTGTGGGGCCCGCACGAGCCAACCAGCCCGCATCTCATCGGACAACCCCCCTGTTTCCTGCGGCAGGCACAGGGCTAGCCTGTGGCCGCATGACCCTCAACCAGCTGAGGGCCTTCGTCGAAGCGGAGCGGCTCGGGTCGTTCACCGCGGCGGCGCGGGCCATGGACATCGCCCAGGCATCCGCCTCCGAACTCGTGCGCCGGCTGGAGGCGGAACTGGACGCCGAGCTGTTCTTGCGCGGCAGCCGCACCCTCGCGCTGACCTCGGCGGGACAGGAGCTGCTGCCGTACGCCCAGCAGTCCGTGGCGGCCGCCGACAGTGGCACCCGGGCCGTGCACTCGCTCGGTTCGCTCGGCGGCGGCACGGCCACCTTCGGCGTCCTGCGCAACGCGGACTACTACCTGCTCTCCAATCTGGTGCAGCTGTTCCACGCCCGCTATCCGTCGGTGCGGGTGCGGCTCGTGGGACAGAACTCGGCCGAGACCGCCGCCGCCGTGGCCGCCGGGCGCATCGAGGCAGGGCTGGTCGTCCTCCCCATCGACGACGAGGAGCTCCAGGTGACACCGCTGCTGCGCGACGAGGTGTGCTACGTCAGCGCGAGCGAGGAACGCACTCGCACACCCCTCACCATCGAGGACTTCGCGCGGGCGCCCCTCGTCCTGTACGACGCGCACTACGGCTGGCAGGACCCGACGCGGCGGCAGCTCGCCGAGCGCGCCCAGTTCGCCGGCGTCCGCGTCGACCCCCTGATCGAACTCGAACACGTCGAAGCCGCCCTCAAGTTGGTGACCACCGGGGTCGGCGACACGATCGCCAGCCGCGCCGTGGTCGAGAGTCCGGCGTTCCCCGCGGGGTTGCACACGGCCTCCTTCGCCGACCCCCTCTACGACACCATCGCGCTGGTACGGCGCCGGGGACACCCGCTGTCCCGCGCCACCCGCGAACTGGCCCGGATCGCCGAGGACACCCTGCGCGAGATCCGCGCCGCGCGGGGACTGTGACAGGGGCCGCCACGACACACCACAGGGAAACCCAGTGGATGTGACAGGACTCGCCCCTCTAGTCCTGTGGCAGCAGCCCGTCTAGCGTCCTCGCCATGCAGATCACGCACCACGAAGCCCAGGCACTCCCTCCCCTCAAGTGGCTCAAGAAGCCGTCCGTCGACGGACCGCCCGCCCAGCGCGACCCGAAGGTGGTCGAGCGCGTCTCCGAGATGCTCAAGGAAATCGAGCACAAGGGCATGGACGCGGTGCGTGCCTACGCCCAGGAGCTGGACGGCTGGTCCGGCGAACTGGAGGTCTCGGCCACCGAGTTGAAGAAGTCCGGCGACGCGCTTCCCCCGGACGTCCGTGCCGCCCTGGAGATGGGCTACGAGCGGACTCACACCTTCGCCGCCGCGCAGCGCGAGCACCTCACGGACTTCGAGATCGACGTCGCCCCCGGCGTGAAGGGCGGCCAGCGGTACGTGCCGGTCTCCCGCGTCGGTGCCTATCTCCCGGCCGGCCGCTTCCCGCTGCTCGCCAGCGCGTTCATGACGGTCAACGTCGCCAAGACAGCCGGTGTGCCGACGGTCGTGGCCTGCACTCCGCCGTCGGGTGAGCACGGCGCCCACCCCGCGGTGCTGTACGGCGCGTACCTCTCGCGCGCCAACCGGGTGTTCGCCCTCGGCGGTGTGCAGGCGCTCGGCGCGATGGCCTTCGGTCTGCTGGGCGAGGCCCCGGTGGACATGCTGGTCGGCGCGGGCAACGCGTTCGTCACCGAGGCCAAGCGGCAGCTGTTCGGACAGGTCGGCATCGACCTGCTCGCCGGCCCCTCCGAGGTCGCGGTCATCGCCGACGACAGCGCCGACCCGGTGTGGGTGGCGGCCGACCTGCTGGGCCAGGCCGAGCACGGCCCCAACTCCCCCGCCGCGCTGATCACCACGTCGGAGCGGAACGGGCAGGCCGTCGTCGCGGAGATGGAGCGCCAGCTCGCCACCCTCGCCACCCGTGACATCGCCGGACCGGCGTGGCGGGACTTCGGTTCCGTGATCGTGGTCGAGGACCGGGACGCCGCGGTCGCCGTCGCGGACGTCATCGCCCCCGAGCACCTCGAAGTGCACACCGAGGACGACGACTTCTACCTGGAGAACCTCTCCAACTACGGCTCGCTGTTCATCGGGCCGTGGTCCACCGTCGCGTACTCCGACAAGGGCATCGCCGGCACCAACCACGTGCTGCCGACGGGCAAGACCGCGCGATACAACGCCGGCCTCTCCGTCTCCCGGTTCCTCAAGCCGCTGACGTACCAGCGGGCCGCGAAGGAGGGCACGGCGGCGCTCGCCCCGGCCGTCGAGCGGATCTCCGCCTTCGAGGGCCTGGCGGCGCACGGCGCGACCGCGACGCTGCGCATCGACAGGATCGGCCGCACCTCGGGCGCGTTCGACGATGTCCCGGCCGCGCTGCGCGAGCAGCTCTGACCGCTCCTCCCACCGCCGGGCCGGGGGCGGTGCCGTCGTCGGTGCCCGTCCCCGGCCCACCCCTCGTCCGGGACCCTGCGTGCCAGTCAGGCGCGGCGTGGCTCCCACCTCGTCCGCGAGCCAAGGATCCTCATATGGAACACCCACCTCCCGAGCCGTCCCCCGCCGCGGGCGCGACGCTCACCCAGGGCCTGAAGGGCCGCCAGATCACGATGATCTCCATCGGCGGGGTGATCGGTGCCGGTCTCTTCGTCGGTTCGTCGGCCGCCGTGGCCACCGCGGGTCCGGCCGTGATCGTCTCGTTCCTGCTGGCGGCAGCACTGGTGGTGCTCGTCATGCAGATGCTGGGCGAGATGGCCGTCGCCAACCCCGACACGGGCTCCTTCTCCACGTACGCGGACCGGGCGCTCGGCCGCTGGGCCGGGTTCTCGATCGGCTACCTCTATTGGTGGTTCTACATCCTGGTCATCCCCATCGAGGCCATCGCCGCCGGCGAGGTCGTCGCGGGGCTCACCTCGATCCCGAGCTGGATACCGGCCCTCGCGGTGATCCTCGTGCTGACCGGCAGCAATCTGCTGGCGGTGCGCAACTACGGCGAGTTCGAGTACTGGTTCTCCCTGATCAAGGTCGTCGCGATCGTGGCGTTCCTGGTCCTCGGGGCGCTCGCGATCCTCGGTGTGCTGCCCGGCTCCGACACCCATGGTGTCTCGAACCTGTGGCGCCACGGCGGGTTCGCCCCGCAAGGTGTCACGGCGATCCTGGCCGGTCTGCTCACCGCGATGTTCAGCTTCCAGGGCAGCGAGATCGTCACGATCGCGGCCGCGGAGTCCGAGGAGCCGCGCAAGAACATCAAGAAGGCGATCCGCGCGGTGGTGTGGCGCCTCGGCCTCTTCTACATCGGCTCGATCCTCGTCGTGGTCTGCCTCGTGCCGTGGAACGCCGACGGCCTGAGGGCCGGGTCCTATCAGGCGGTCCTGGACCGGATGAACATCCCGGGCGCCGCCCGGATCATGGACGTGGTCCTTGTGGTCGCCGTGTGCAGTTGCCTCAACTCCGCCGTCTACACGGCGTCACGGATGCTGTTCTCGCTGGCGGGACGCGGTGACGCCCCGGCTGCCTTCGCCCGGACCTCGCGGCAGGGTGTGCCGCGCAACGCGGTCCTCGCGTCGACGGTCGTGGGCATCGCCGCGGTGATCGCCAACTATCTGCTGCCGGACGTGTTCTCGTACCTCATCGCCTCCAGCGGGGCGATCGCGCTGATGATGTACATGGTCATCGCGCTGACGCAGTACGCCGTGCGCCGCAAGGGCGAGCGGCCGACCGATGTACGCATGTGGGGCTTCCCCTACCTGACACTCGCCACCATCGCGTTCATCGCCGGGGTGCTGGTCCTGATGGCCGTACTGCCCGGCCACCGCCTAGAGTTGTGGCTCTCGCTCGGGCTCGCCGCGGTGCTCGCCACCGTGGGCGTGGTGCGACAGCGACGCCTTGGGGCGGCGCCCGCGGCCACCGCCGAACGCGTCGGCGCGGTCTCCGGGTCGTAAGGGTTCAGCGGGCCTTGGCGTGGGTGGCTCTCTCGACGAACTCGGTCGGCAGGACAAGGCGTTCACCGTCGGCGTCGACCTCCCCGGCGATCCGCCGGGCCAGCAACCGGGCGGCCTGATACGCGAGTTCGGCCAGATCGTGCCGGACGGTGGTCAGTCGGAACACCTCCCAGGCCGCCATGGGCAGATCGTCGAAGCCGATGACGGTGAGGTCGTCGGGCACCTTGACGCCCGCCGCGAGCGCGGCGTTGAGCACGCCGATGGCGACCACGTCGTTGCCGCAGAAGACCGCGGTGGGCGGCTCGGCCGCCTCGAGGAGAGAGGGCAGCGCCGCGTACCCCGTCTCGTACTCGAACGCGCCGCGCACCACGCGGTCGTCCGGCAGCCCGATCCCGGCGTCGGCCAGGGCCAGCCGCAAGCCCAGCTCACGGTCCCGGCCGGTCGTGGTGTTGGCCGCGCCGAAGATGCCCGCGATGCGGCGGTGGCCGAGCCCGACCAGCTCCTGCGCGACGAGGCGTCCACCGCCCTCGTTGTCGACGACGGAGGCGAAGTCGCCGGGCCGGCCGGTGTCCCGGTTGAGGAACACGTACGGCATGCCGCGCCGCTCCAGCAGAGCGGGCAGGCGCGAGTCGGTGGTGGCCGTCGCGAGGACGACGCCGTCGAGCGACTGGTCGAGCAGCTTCTCCTCGGCGACCGCCTCGTCGGAGCGCTCGGTGAGCAGCATCATCCGGTAGCCGAGCCGCTGGAGTTCGTCGTGGAGCGGCGCGACGACGTGCGGGTAGAACGGGTTGGTCATGTCGGTCACGATGACGCCGACTCGACGGGTCGCCCGGGTCGACAGTGTGCGCCCGGCTTCGCTGGGTACGTAGTTGAGCGCCTGCGCGGCCCGCTTGACCTTCTCTCGGGTGGCCTGCGAGACACGGGAGTCGTCACGCAGGGCGCGGGACACCGTGGGCTGCGAGACACCCGCGAGTTTCGCCACGTCGTGACTCGTGATCGCCATGACTCTCTCCTCGTCGACACCTCGTACCGCCCGGAACCTGAACCCGCGGCCCGGACAGTATACGTCCGGCACCCCGTATACGTATGCCCCTCCCGATTGCCTTGAGCGCCACCCGGTCGCCAGCTGTCTGGAAATTCGTTTCGAACCCCTTGACAGGACACGCCGCGGAAGCCTGTCATGGAAATGCATACGTATTCAGCATACGTTCACCCACCTGCTCGTCCACCAGGGAGCCCCCATGCCCGATGTCGTCGTGTCCACGCCCGACCTTGAGCGCCGCACAGTGCGGCGCAGCGACTTCGTCTCCTGCAACCAGGCCTTCATCGACTGCCGTACACCCGGCTCGGACCGGAAGGAGAACTACGCCATGATCGGGCCGGGCGTCTCGCAGTCCTCCGGCCAGCACGTCAACCTGCGGCTGCCGCACGGCTACAACATCGGCGCCGCCGCCATGCCGCACGGCATCACCAACAATCTGCACCTGCACTACACGGCCGAGGTGTTCGTCTGCACCGAGGGCGAGTACCTGCTGCGCTGGGGCGCCGACGGCGAGGAGGGTGAACTCCCGCTGCGGGCCGGCGACATCGCGTCCGTGCCCACCTGGATCTTCCGCGGTTTCACCAACACCGGGCCGGACG
This sequence comes from Streptomyces sp. NPDC051684, assembly GCF_044453445.1. Classification (NCBI taxonomy): domain Bacteria; kingdom Bacillati; phylum Actinomycetota; class Actinomycetes; order Kitasatosporales; family Streptomycetaceae; genus Streptomyces; species Streptomyces sp. NPDC051684. The sequence goes on from NZ_JBITCS010000004.1 coordinate 363,337, forward strand.
ACGGCTGGCTTTTCACCGTGCTCGGCATGGACCGCACCGGCGGCATCATCTGGGGCCCCTCGGTCCTGCGCGAGGCCGCCGAGCACGGCCTGTACCTCAGCGCCGACAACAAGCTCGTCGACACGGTCGCGGGCGACGAGCTCCCGCCGGAGTCCGAGCGGGTCACGCCGATGGCGCAGGAGCACATCGACCGGCTGCGCCACTACAGCGCCGAGGAGATGCGGCGCCGGGTCGCCGCCGCCGAGGAACTCGTCTGGTCCGAGCACCCGTTCATCGACAGCGGCCTTCCGGGCGGCGGCGCGCGCCTGAGCTGCGTCATCGGCTACGGCATGACCGAGGACCCGCACCAGGAGCCACGCGTGTTCAACCCGCACGGCCACAACGTCGCCTGGCTGCGCGCCGAGTCCGGCCAGGGTGTCTCGCTCCACCGCCAGCAGGAGACCCAGACACTGATCGTCAAGAACGGCGAGTGGGAGGTCACCCTCAACCGCACCGACCCGGTCTCGGTGCGGCTGGGCCCGCGCGACATGCTGTCGGTGCCGCAGGACGCCTGGCGCACGCTGCGCAACGTCGGCGAGGAGGAGGGCGACCTCTTGGTGGTCAACTCCGGGGACGGACGGGTCCGTCTGGAGTGGGACGAGGAGGTCCTCAAGGCCGCCGCCGACGCGGGCCTCGGCCCGGACCACAACGGTTACGTCGCCCCGTACGCGCTGCTCCCCCGCTCCGCGCGGCCCTGGTGACCGGCGTGCCGCTGCCCCTGGTCGTGGTCCCCGGCATGCTCTGCGACGCGAGTCTGTGGTCGGACGTCGCCTTCCCCGAGGGCCACGAAGTCCACCATGTCGCGCTGCGGCGGCCGGACATCGGAGCGCTCGCGGAGGACGTGCTGTCCTCGGTGGACGGGCCGTTCGTGCTCGTCGGGCTCAGCCTGGGCGCCATCGTCGGGTTCGAGGCACTGCGGCGGGCCCCTGAGCGAGTGGCGGGACTGTGTGTGATGGCGACGAACGCCGCCGCGCCACGTCCCGAACAGCACGCCGCTTGGCGGGAGTTGGATGCTCTGGTCGCCGACGGCCGGTTCGCGCAAGTCGTCGAGCGCACGCTGCCGGACATGTTCCCCGACCGCCGCTGGTCGACGGCGGACGCCGAGCGCTACCGTCGGATGGCCCATACCGTGGGCCCCGATGCCGCCCGCGCCCAGCTCGCCGCCCAGCCCACCCGCGAGGACGCGTTCGCGGCGCTGCGCTCGGTGCACTGCCCCTCCGTCGTCCTCTCGGGCGGCCGGGACACGCTCTGCCCGCCCGCCTTCCACCACGCCATCGCCGCGGCCCTGCACCACTCCGACCTGCGCGAACTGCCCGACGCCGGACACCTCGTGCCGTGGCAGCGGCCCGACGCCGTGACCGCGGCGCTGCGGGACCTGGTCGCCGCGGTCGCCGCGGCCTGACACCCCAACCCCGTATCCGAAGAAGAGAGTCGAAGAGAGCCGTCATGCCCCGACACCTCAAGTCCCCCGTCCCCGCCGCCCAGGTGACCGCCGCCCGCGCGGACGTCGCCGACCGGGTGCGCGCCATCCTCGACGACATCCGCGAGCGCGGCGACGAGGCGGTGCGCCAGTATTCCGAGAGGTTCGACGGCTGGGGCCCGGAGTCGTTCCGGCTGTCCCCCGAGGAGATCGAGCGCATCGTCGCCGGTGTCCCGGAGCAGGTCCTGGACGACATCCGGTTCGTGCAAGAGCAGGTGCGCACGTTCGCCCAGGCCCAGCGGGACTCGATGCTCGACGTCGAGATCGAGACGCTGCCCGGCGTCCGGCTCGGTCACCGGCACGTCCCCGTGTCCGCCGCCGGCGCGTACGTTCCCGGCGGCCGCTACCCGCTGACCGCCTCGGCCCATATGACGATCGTGACCGCCAAGGTCGCCGGTGTGCCCCGGGTCGTCGCCTGCACCCCGCCCATCCGCGGCGAGATCCCGGCCGCGACGGTCGCGGCGATGCACCTGGCGGGCGCCGACGAGATCTACCTGCTCGGCGGCGTCCAAGCCGTCGCGGCGATGGCCGTGGGGACCGAGTCGATCGGCGGCGTGCCGATGCTGGCGGGGCCCGGCAACGCGTATGTCGCCGAGGCCAAGCGTCAGCTGTTCGGCGAGGTGGGCATCGACCTGTTCGCCGGGCCCACGGAGATCCTGGTGATCGCGGACGAGCACGCGGACCCCTTCGTGGTCGCCGTCGACCTGCTGTCCCAGGCCGAGCACGGCCCGGACTCCCCCGCCGTCCTCGTCACCACGTCCGAGGAGCTGGGGCGCGAGGTCGAGCGGCACATCGAGCGACTGCTGCCCGGCATGCCGACGAAGGACTTCGCCGGGCCGGCCTGGCGCGACCACGGTGAGATCGTCGTGGCCGACACCCTCGACGAGGCCTTCGGGATCGCCGACTCGTACGCGAGCGAACACGTCGAGGTGCTCACCGAGAACCCGCGCCAGGCCCTGGACAAGATGCGCGACTACGGCGCACTGTTCCTCGGCGAGGGCACGTGTGTCAGTTACGGCGACAAGGTCATCGGCACCAACCACGTCCTGCCCACCCGCGGCGCCGCCCGCTACACGGGCGGGCTGTGGGTCGGCAAGTATCTCAAGACGGTCACCCACCAGGAAGTCACCGACACCGCTTCGTCGGCGCTGCTCGGGGAGGTGTGCGGGCGCGCCGCCCGCGTCGAGCTCTTCGAGGGGCACGCGCGCTCCGGTGACGTCCGGGCCGCGAAGCACGGCGACAAGACACTGGAGTGGAACGAGGAGGCCGGCGCATGACGACCGACCGCACCAGGGCGCCCCTCACCGGGCGGACGGCACTCGTGACCGGGGGCGGCAGCGGCCTGGGCCGCGCCATCACCCGCTCTCTCCTCGCCGACGGCGCCCGCGTGGTGATCACGGGCCGCGACGGGGACACCCTCAAGCGCACCGCCGACGAGCTCGGGCCGGAGGTCGTGCCCCAGGTCTGCGACGTGTCCCGGCCCGCGGACGTCGAGGCGCTCGCCTCGGCCCTCGCGGACAACGAGATATCCATCCTGGTCAACAACGCGGGCATCGCAGGACCGGTGGCACCGCTCACCGAGATCTCCCCCGGGGACTGGGACGAGGTATTCGACATCAACGTGCGCGGCGTGTTCCTGATGTGCCGGGCGTTCCTTCCCGCGATGACCCGTCGCGGCTCCGGTGATGTCATCAACCTCGCCTCGGTGTCGGGCAAGCGGCCGCTGCTGCGGCGCACCCCGTACTGCGCGTCGAAGATGGCGGTCATCGGCCTGACGACCACGCTGGCGGGCGAGGTGGGCCCGCAGGGTGTCACGGTCAACTCGCTGTCCCCCGGGCCGGTTTCGGGGCCCCGGATGGAGCGCAATTTCCGCTTGGAGGCGGAGCGCACGGGCAGCACTTACGCCGAGGCCGAGAATGCCTTCGTGTCGCGTGCCGCGCTCGGGCGGATGGTGACCGAGGAGGAGGTCGGCGAGGCGGTGACCGCGATGCTGCGGATGCGTGGCATGTGCGGCGCCGATGTCGACCTGTCGGCGGGGATGGTGGCCCGATGACCGTTCCGCACACCCCGCGGCGCAGCCTCAAACAGCGCCTGGCGGACGGCGATCCGCTGCGCGGCGCGCTGCTGCGGCTGCCAGCGGAGACACTGGTCGAGATGGCGGGCGTCGCCGGTCTGGACTTCGTACTCATCGACTGCGAGCACGGTCCCGCGGACACGGCACTGCTCCAACAGCACATCATGGCGGCCGAGGCCCATGGCATCGACGTCCTGGTACGGGTGGGCAGCGCCGAACCCGCGCTGGCGCTGCGCGCCCTCGACCTGGGCGCGGCCGGTCTCGTCCACCCGCACATCGACGGTGCGGAGGACGCCCGGCGGGCCGTGGCCGCGAGCCACTATCCGCCCTGGGGCGAGCGGGGCTTCGCCACGTACAGCAGGTCGGGGCGGTTCGGCAGGGTCACCGCCGCCGAACATGTGGCCGCGTCCCGCGAGACGCTGGTCGTCCCGATGATCGAGACACGGCGTGCGTGCGACGCGGCCGACGAGATCGCCGCCGCCGAGGGCGTGGACGCGGTCCTGGTGGGTCCCGCCGACCTGGCGGCGGACTGCGGTTTCCCGGACCCGGCCGTCGTGAACGAGCTGATCGAGCAGGCCCACAGGGCGACGTACAAGCACGGACGCACCGTGATGTCGATCGTGCCCGGCCTGCCGTCGGCGCGGGCCGCGGAGGAGTCCGGGGCCCGCCTGATCGTCTTCAACATGGCGCACGTCCTGATGGACACCATGAGCGCCCTGGCCCGTCCCGGCCACACCTCTTGACGCCCCACCCACCGAACCCTACGGTTCACCACTAGCCCCCAGATTCATACGTATGCATTCAGCATACGCACCCCTCATCCGCAGCGCGATCGGAGCAGCCATGTCCTCTGCAGCGCCACCCCGCACCCCACCCGCGTCCGCCCCCGAAGCGGCGGAGAAGCGGAGCGCGATTCGCCGAGCCATCGGCGCGGGCAGCATCGGTAACTTCGTCGAGCAGTTCGACTACGGCCTGTACGGCTACATGGCCCCGATCATGGCCCCGGCGTTCTTCCCCGAGAGCGACAAGACCGTCGCGGTGCTGGGCACGTATGCGATCATCGCGATCGCCTGCCTCGTCCGCCCGCTCGGCGGGACCCTGCTGGGCCGCTGGGGCGACCGGGTGGGCCGCAGGAAGACACTCCTGTGGACCCTCGTGGCGATGGGCGCGGCCACCGCCCTCGTCGCCGTGCTCCCCACGTACCACCAGGTCGGCATCCTGGCGCCGATCCTGCTGCTGATGCTGCGCGTGGTGCAGGGAGTGGTCTCCGGCGGCGAGTACGTCGGCGCGGTCGCCTTCATCGTCGAGTGGGCCGAGCCCAACAAGCGCGCGTACTACACCTCGTACGCCTCCAACAGCTGCTTCGTCGGTACGCTCGCCGGCGCCGGTGTCGCCGCGCTCACCAGCTGGGTCTTCGAGGGACCCGCGCTGGACTCGTGGGGCTGGCGCATGCCGTTCCTGCTGGCGATCCCGCTCAGCCTGGTCGGCCTGTGGATGCGAAGCCGCATCTCGGAGAGCCCGGAGTTCGTGCGGGCCACCGAGGACGGCACCGATGTCGTCAAGTCGCCGGTGATCGAGGCCCTGCGGTCGCAGTGGCGGCCCATCCTGGTCTACTGCGGCATCTCCATCATGTGCGCGATCCTGTCCTACACCTGGGTCACGTTCTATCCGCAGTACCTGACGGACACCCTCGGCCTGCCACGCTGGATGGGCCTGGCGTCCAACGCCATCTCGATCGCGGTCCTCATCCCCCTGCTGCCGCTGGCCGGCAAGCTCTCGGACCGGATCGGGCGCAAGCCGATGCTCATCTCGGGCGCCGTGGCCTGCATCGTGCTGGTACCGCTGGCGTTCTGGGTGGGTGATCGCGGCACCTTCGGTGCCGCGATCGTCAGTCAACTCATCTACCTGGTACCGGAGTTCTTCCTCACCGTCATCGTCACGGTCTGCGCGGCCGAGCTCTTCTCCACCCGCACCCGGTTCAGCGCCAGCGCCATCGCGTACAACAGCTCGTTCTCCATCTTCATGGGGATCACCCCGTTCGTCGCGACGCTGCTGGTCAGCACCTTCGGCACGATCTACGCCGTGTGGGCCTACCTGGCCGCGGGCGCCGTGCTGGCCCTCGTCGTCGTCAGCACCTTCATGACGGAGACGTACCGGAGCGAGCTGGGCGCGGACAAGTTCGCCCGCCAGGACACCCCGCAGCCGGCCTGATCCCGCGCTCCGGCACCCCTTGCCGGACGCCCCACCCATCAGTCACGCTACATACGCATTCACAACGCAAGGAACGGAAGAAGCACCATGGCCCTTGACCCCGTCGCGTACGAGCCCTACAACGACCCGGACGAGTTCATCCGCGAGGTGACCGACCGCATCTGGGTCCAGCGCGACATCGCCCACATCGTCGACAACTACGAGCCCGACTCGATCGTCCACGCGAGCCTCGGTACGGTCGTCGGCCGCGACGGCGTGATCGAGGGCAGCACGATGCGGATGGCCGCCGTGCCGGGACACATCGGCCAGGCCGAGGACGTGGTGTGGGAGGCCCGCGGGGACGACGCGTTCCTCAGCTCGCACCTCGTCTTCTCCGCCGACGAGCACCTCGTGGACGGCCGCAACGTGCGTGTGCGCAAGCGCACGGTCGCCAACTGCCTCTACCGGCGAGGCCGCATGGTCGAGGAGTGGGTGGTGCGCGACGACCTCGCGGACTGCCTCCAGCTCGGCATCGACCCGGACGAGGCCGCGCGCGGCCTCCAGTTCCAGGGCTACACCGGGTCGATGACCGAGGAGCCGCCGAAGGACGTGCTCCTGGAAGGGGTCAGCGGTCCGCGCCCCGACGACTTCCGCCCCGAGTGCGAGATGGTCCTCGATTTCATCGAGAGCGTCTGGTCCCGGCGCGAGCTGAACAAGGTCAACGACTACATGGCCCGCGACCTCTTCCTGCACACCATCGGGGACCGCACCGTCATCCGCCCGGAGCGCTACCAGGCCGACCTGCTGGACATGGTCGGCCCGTTCCCCGACGCGCGCTTCGCCGTGCTGGACGTCCAGACGCACCACGCGGAGCGGTACGCGGGTCTGCGCGTCGCCGTCACCTGGACGATGCACGGCACGTACCGCGGCATCCCGGCCTTCGGCCCGCTGACCGGCAAGCCGGTCACGATGCTCGGTGTCTCGCAGTTCACGATCCAGGACGGCCGCATCGTGAAGGAGGTCCGCGTGTACGACGAGATCGCCCTGCGCGCGCAGATCAACGCGGGCCGGGAGGACGGCGCGGACGTGGCGGCGAACATCTACTAGGGAACTGCCGGGTAGCCGCTGGTTGCCTACTGGGCCGAGACGGGGGGGGGCGGGGGGGGGGGGGGCCCCCCCCCCCCCCCCCCGGGCCCCCCGCCACCCCCCCCCCCACCACCAAACCAAAAAACCAAAACCGCGCGGGGGGGGAACCTTGTGTGTGTGGGT